>CANFNN010000069.1 GCA_947448095.1 Bacteriovoracaceae bacterium
TCAAGAATGGATGAAGTTATCTTTGAAGAATTCAAAGGTACTGGTAACTCAGAAATTCAACTTGATCGTAAACTTATGGAAAAACGTATTTTTCCATGTCTTGATATCAACAAGTCTTCTACTCGTAAGGAAGACCTTCTTGTAAAAGATAAAGATCTTCAAAGAATTTACGTTCTTCGCCGCGTATTGAACCCGATGAACACGATGGACTCAATGGAGTTTATCCTTGAGCGTATTCGTGACACTAAAACCAATGCAGCTTTCTTGGATAAATTGAACTCATAATGAAAAAAACGCTTAAACGAATCGCTCTTATTCTTGCTAAACAGTATACCTCTATCGGCGGTCAGGCCGTGATAGAGGGAGTCATGATGCGTTCACCGAATGCATTTGTGGTGGCCGTGAGAAAGCCTGATGGAACGATTCGTCTTCGTCGAGACCAGTGGTATGGATTAACGAAGAAACTTAATTTCATGAAGAAACCATTTCTTCGTGGAGTTTTAATGTTGGTTGAAACCATGGCCAATGGGATTGTTTCTCTTAACTATTCCGCCAATATTGCAATGGCAGAAGAAGAAAAGCAAAAAGCCCTTAAAAAAGGCAAAACCGTTGAAGAATTTGAAGCTTCTCAGAAGAAAAAAGAAAAAGTCGATATCGCCACATTTTTAACCATGGCAGTTTCATTTGCTTTTGGGATTGGGTTGTTTGTTTTTGCTCCCCACGCGATTGCTTTTGGAATTGGTGATCTCTTGGGCCAGAACTGGACCTTAGATAGTTTTGCCTTTCATGCAGTTGATGGCGCAGTGAAAGCACTTATCTTTATTGGATATATCTGGGGAATTTCCTTTATGAAGGACGTTTACCGTGTTTTCCAATATCACGGTGCCGAACATAAATCGATTGCGACCTTCGAAGCAGGAATGGAATTAACGGTTGAAAACGCAAGGAAGTTTACGACTCTTCATCCTCGTTGTGGGACAAGTTTTGTTTTCTTCTTAATTCTTGTCTCTATTCTTTTGTTTTCGGCAGTCTTCACAATTATTCCTATTGGAACAAATCTTCCTCCCATCCTTCGCCATGTTGTAGCTGTCTTGTTTAAAATCGTACTGATGTTCCCAGTTGCGGGAATTAGCTATGAATTAATCAAGGCGTCAGGCAAGTGTTCAGACCAGTGGTGGGCGAAGGCCATGGCCGCTCCGGGAATGATGCTGCAAAAACTTACGACTAAAGAACCAGATGACCAACAATTAGAAGTTGCACTTTCAAGCATTAAGGCCGTTCTTTATCTGGAAGAGAAATTTAATCTTAAAGACGCTAAAACGCGTGTACTCAAACTTGAAGAAGTCGACATTGGTAACATTCATGAAATTGAATCTACCAACTCAACCCTGACTCAATTCTTAGAATAGCTCCATAAGGAAATATCGTGTTCGATAAATTAGAAGCAGTTGTTAGACGCTATGAAATTTTAACTGAAAGATTAGGAGACCCAAGTCTCTATGATCGGCCAGCAGAGTTAAGAGAAACTAATACTGAGCGATCAAATATTGAGCCGATTGTCGTTAAGTTCAGACAATACAAAAAATTAATCGCTGATATCGCTGGTAATAAAGACATCATTCATAATGAAAAAGATGAAGAGATGCGTGAGATGGCCAAGGAAGAACTCTCTGAGTTAGAGGCAAGTCTTCCCCTCGTTGAGCAAGAACTTAAACTTCTTCTTTTACCGAAAGATCCTAACGATGACCGAAATATTCTTTTGGAAATTCGTGCTGGTGCTGGTGGAGATGAAGCTTCAATTTTTGTGGCAGATATTTGGCGCATGTATCGTAGTTATTTTGGTACCATGGGCTGGAAAGCTGAGGTGATGTCACTTTCAGACAGTGACCACGGCGTGAAAGAAATTATTGTCAGCGTTTCTGGTGATAAAGTTTATTCGCGAATGAAATATGAATCTGGTGCTCACCGCGTTCAGCGTGTGCCAGATACTGAATCCATGGGACGTGTTCACACTTCGACCATTACTGTGGCAGTTATGCCTGAAGCAGATGAAGTGGAAGATGTTGTTTTGGATATGAATGAAATTCGTATCGATGTATACCGCTCGGGTGGATCAGGTGGTCAGTCAGTCAATACCTCCGATTCAGCAGTTCGTTTAACTCACTTTCCAACTGGAATTGTCATCGCCATGCAAGATGAGCGCTCTCAGTTGAAAAACAAAGAGAAAGCTTTCAAGATTCTTAAAACAAAGATTTATGATCTAAGGGTCCAACAGGCGCATGATAAAGAAGCGGCCACTCGTAAAGGGCTAGTGGGGACGGGGGATCGCTCTGAGCGAATTCGAACTTACAATTACCCTCAAGGACGCATCTCTGATCATCGAATTAACTTCACGATCTACAATCTTCCTACATTTATGAATGGTGATATTGATTCAGTGATTGATGCATTGATTGCTCATAACCAGGCCATCTTGCTTCAGGGAGAAGAAGAATAAAAACACTGAAGGATTCGTGGTCTAGTTTTTATGAACATCACGAAGTTCTTCTCCAGGGTCTCTACCCTGGAATTAATCTTTCTATTTTTCTTCGAGATCTCTCAGATATTCTTAAATATAGACTGCAAAATCCACTGATTAATCTAGAGCATTCCCATTTCTCTTTATCGCAATTAGATTCCCAAAAACTTGAGGAGCAATTTCTCAAGGGAACCCCATTAGCACCCCTCATGGGATTTTCAGAGTTTTATCATCACAAGTTTTATGTGAATCAGCATGTGCTTATTCCACGCCCTGAGACAGAGTACATGGTCGATATGCTAGTTCAGGAGTTTAAAGGGAAGACCCAACGTATTCTTGATGTAGGTACTGGAAGCGGGGTCATAGTGCTAAGCCTTCTCAACGCAGGTGTAGGAAAGAATGGCGTCGGAGTAGATATATCTCCCGAAGCCTTGAAGGTTGCTGAAATCAATCGCAACCGCTTGAGGCTCAAGCATAAAACAACACTCATTCAATCTGATCGTTTAACTAAAGTTGAAGGTCTATTTGATCTTATTGTTTCAAACCCTCCCTATATCAAGGCGTCTTCCCACCGAAATCTTGTCCACGACTCGGTTGATAAGCACGAGCCACATCAGGCCCTTTACCTTCCTGATGATTACTATGTTCTCTGGTTTGAAGATTTCTTTCAGGAAGTCAGGGCCCACTTGAATGGAACATTTATGATGGAAGGCCATGAATTAGAACTTGATGAGCAGGCAAAAATGTTGGGTCGACTTGGCTTCAAAAATGTTGAAGTGATCAATGATTTAACTCAGACCAAGCGCTATCTAAAAGCATCGTTTAAAAATATGACCGTGGCTTGATAGTGAGGCATTTTCGCTCTTTAATCTATCGAGATTGCAATATTAGCAATTTGGCTGCATTCAGCTTTTCGACTTAACTCATTACAATTATTGAATCCTTAGAATTATAACCAGAGTCTTTCAAAAGGCATCTATGATCACTCTTCGTAGGGAATAAAAGTTTTTCGAGGTATGAGAGTGAATGTTGAATTTTTTCCTGTAACAACTAAGTTCATCTATTATTTTAAAGGAGCCTTGCCCTTCGATGTTTACTTACAGCGCTCAGAAGGAAAATTTACCAAGATTTATAATAAGCTTGCTGAACATGATCCAGAACAGATTTACCGCTATGAAAATAAAGACGTGAGTACTCTTTATATCACTCAAGAAGAAAAACATTTGTATGGATCTTTTTTATGCAAATTGATGGATCAATACACTCAAGGCTCAAGTCCAATTGATAAAGAAAAGATGCTGGATATTATTAAGACCAGCTTGGAGATGACCTATGAGAAAATAGTTGCTCAAAATGATGAACTCGACACGAATATCATCTGGGCATCTCAACAAATTAAAAGTGCGCTGTATCTTATGCAAGATGATATGAGTGCTGCGATTGAAATTTTTAAAAATCTCTCCGCTGATGAACAACTTTTGAAGCACTCCTATATGGTTTCGATCTTTTCAGTGGTCTTGGCGAAAAATCTTGGTTTTTCGACTGAAAGAAATTTAATGAGTATTGGTCTCGGTGCACTTCTTCACGATGTAGGACACACAAGAATCAATGAGGAACTTTTTAAAAAACCTCAGTTAAGCTCAAAAGAATGGGATGAGATTAAAGATCACCCGCATCTAGGATTAAAGATTGTGGATCACATTAAGGGCATAAGTACTGATGTCAGATCAATCATTATTCAGCACCATGAGCATTATAATGGGAGAGGGTATCCGAATCGCTTGAGCAATAATTTGATTTTTCCGCCGGCCAAAATCGTAGCTATTGCGGATGGCTTTTGTTCATTTGTTTCTAAAGCTTCTTATCGGGAGACGACTTTTACGCCTGAGCAGGCCTTAACCATGATGAAAGACGACATTGGCCATTATGATCCAGCTTACATGGAAGTTTTCAAGCAGGTCATCCAAGGTAAAAAGAAATAATCTATCCAAGCATTTGAACTAAGGCATCCACGGTTTTTTTAGCATCCCCATATAGCATGCGAGCGTTGTCCTTAAAGAAGAGGGGATTATCAATACCCGCATATCCTGCTGCCATCGATCGTTTTGAAACAATCACATTTTTTGCCTTCCACACTTCGATGACTGGCATCCCGTAGATAGGACTACTTGGGTCATCAAGCGCCGAAGGATTCACGATATCGTTAGCTCCAATGACTAAGACAACATCAGTATGAGGAAGTTCAGGATTCACCTCATCCATTTCTAGCACAATATCGTAGGAAACGTTGGCTTCAGCTAGGAGCACGTTCATGTGGCCTGGCAATCTTCCTGCCACAGGGTGAATCGCAAACGTTACGATACAACCTTTGTCCTTTAATTTTTTTACAAGCTCACACACTGAATGCTGAGCTTTGGCCGTCGCCATCCCGTAACCTGGAACTATGACAACTCGCTTGGCCTCTTTTAAAAGCTCACAAGTTTCTTCATTTGTGATTGATTTTACTTCTCCCACTATTTCATTAGGATCAACAATTTTAGCTGCTTGTTTTTTTGTCCCAAATCCGCCAAAGATTACGGAAAAAAATGAGCGGTTCATGGCCTTACACATGATATAAGAAAGAATGGCTCCCGAGCTACCCACCAGGGCGCCTGTCACAATCAATAGATCATTTGATAGCATGAAACCCGCTGCAGCAGCTGCCCATCCTGAGTAGGAATTCAGCATCGAGACCACAACTGGCATATCCGCTCCGCCAATCGACATGACCAGTAAAACTCCAAGAATTGAGGACAGTGCCGTCATGATGAGAAGAAAATTGATTCCTTGATGAATGTCAGCGTTTAAAAACTGAACCAAAATTATTCCTGATCCAATTAAGATTCCAATATTGATTAAGTGCCTTCCTGGGTACATCAAAGGATTACTTTTAATCTTTCCTTGAAGTTTTCCCCAAGCAATGACAGAGCCAGTAAAGGTTAAGGCCCCAATAAAAATCCCAAGGTAAACTTCGACTAAGTGAATTGAGTGGGCAACACCAATGAGTGCTTGAGTGTGCTCATCCAAATAACTGCCAAACCCTACGAGTACAGCTGCTAAACCAACAAAGCTGTGCAGAATCGCAACAAGCTGGGGCATGGAGGTCATTTCTACTTTTTGGGCAACGATGATCCCAATAAATGATCCGATCAGCATGACTGCAATTAACAGAGGGTGAACTTGCGTCGATTCACCGAATGCTGTCGCTAAGATAGCGAGAAGCATGCCTATTATTCCAAAATAATTTCCTCGTTTGGCACTCTCTTGCGTAGAGAGTCCACCTAAACTGAGAATAAAGAGAATACTGGCGGCAATATATGAAACTGTTTGTAATCCATTTGAGATCATAAGCTTTTTCTACCTTCTAAACATTTTAAGCATTCGATGAGTAATAAAAAATCCACCAGCAATATTTATTGTCGCCACTAAGACTGCAATAAGCGCCAATATCGTTATCGGAGCCGAGATATCGGTTCTAATATGTAGAATCCCGCCAATGATAATAATACCGGAAATAGCGTTGGTCACACTCATGAGGGGAGTGTGAAGAGAGTGGGAAACATTCCACACTACCTGCCAGCCAATGAAGCAGGCTAATACAAAAACTGTGAAATGCGAGAGAAATTCAGGAGGAGCGACTCGTCCTACTAAAAATAATAAAAATCCAATCGCGAGTAAAATAATGACCGTACTTTTGGTTTTATTTTCTGGAGCCTTAATGACTTCAACCACTGGTGCCTTAGGTTTGGGAGCAGCAGCAACACTCAAAGGCTTAGGGGGCCAGTTTATCTTGCCATCATAGACCACCATGGCCCGTCCAATGATGTCATCGTTCATATCAATTTTAAAATTTGCGTTTTTACCCATGTCATCGAGTAAGTGACAAAGATTGTTCCCATAAAGGCCACTCGCCTGAGTGGGCAACTGGTCAACTTTTCCAACAATGGTTACACCCTTATATTGGTAGACTTCTCCCGGTCGTGTGACTTCACAATTTCCGCCAGAAGAAGCCGCTAAGTCGATAACGACTGAGCCTGGCTTCATCATCTCGACCATATCCTTCAAAATAAGCTTTGGTGCCGGTCTGCCAGGGATTTGTGCCGTCGTAATGATGATATCAACGTCTTTGGCCTGCGCCCGGAATAAGGCCATTTCTGCATCAATAAAGGCTTGGCTCATTTCTTTTGAATAACCCGAAGAGGTTGCTCCATCTTCATCGAGCTCCACAGTTAAAAACTGAGCGCCCATACTTTGGATTTGTTCTCGAACTTCTTTACGAGTATCAAAAGCGCGGACAATCGCTCCTAAACTATTAGCTGTTCCAATAGCGGCGAGACCTGCGACTCCAGCACCGATGATTAAAATTTTAGCTGGGTCAACTTTACCAGCGGCCGTTATTTGACCATTTAAAAACTTACCATAGTAGTTGGCACCCTCAATTACCGCACGGTAGCCAGCGACGTTGGCCATGGAGGAGAGAACATCCATTTTTTGAGCGCGAGAGATACGAGGAATTGCATCCATGGCAACTGCATTGATTTTTTTCTCGGCCAATAAATTCAGAAGTTCGCTATTTTGAGCTGGCCACAAGTAGGAAGCGACCATAGTACCAGAATTCACCATGAGAATTTCTTCTTTGGTGAGGGGCTGAACTTTTAAAATAATATCTACACTTTTATAGAGAGACTCTGCATTTAGGGCAATTTCAGCTCCCGCTTCAAGAAAATCTTGGTCTGAGAACAAGGCCTGCTTCCCAGCATGGGTTTGAATCAAAACATCAAAACCTTGCTTCTTCAGTCTTTGTACTGTCTTTGGGGTCGCGGCAACTCGCGTTTCTGTTGCTAATATTTCTGATGGAATACCAACTTTCATGTGATCTCCGAAAAATGCTTAATCTTTTAGTAAGATATTGTCCCATTGATAGTTACTAAGCTCAATGAGCAAAAATGAGCGCTTAGCCCTTACTTTCAGAGCAGAACACTCGGATTTGCCTCGATAAGTTGGCAAATGGGCAAAATATAGGTGATAGAGAATATAAAAAACAATCGTGTTTCTGGGTGCTTAGAGAACTTTAGGAGAAGTGAAGAACGTTCGAATATAATAAGAAGAAATTAACTAGTCAGAGAGGTCGGCAATGAAAAAAATATCAATCACGTTCTTAATAATGTCTTTATCTATTTTAGCCTCTTGCAATTCTGGCGGTGGCGCTAGCCCAACTTCTATCCCAGTCAAACCCGTTTCCGATTTATCCGGCACGGTCTCATCAGTTCTGAATTTTATGAGTCCCATTTCTTCGGCCTATGCCGCTGACAAGATTTGCACAACGCCGGACGGATCAAATAAAGGGGTCGAGATTTATGTTGTTGATAAAGCGGGCAATGAAAAAATTGTCTGTTACGCAACTTTAAATAGTAACGGTTCATTCAATTCAAAAATTAGAGAAGATTTAATCCCAACGGATTCAAAATTAAAAATTAAAGCAAAAGTAGGGGGAGCAGTCAGAGAAGCGTTTGTAAGCACTGGTGCGCTAAGTGCTGTTGCCGTCGATCCTGCTTCTACACTGGCCGTTCCAGTCATTCATGACCAGTGGGTAAAAGGAAATGATGTTGATGCCAAAGAGATAAGAGAACAAGTTAGAGTTTATGTTGAGAGTTGTTTAGGTGGTGTCAAATTATCTGGAATGAAAGCAGATAAAATAGCCTCGCTTAAGTATATGTTTGAAAACTCAAAAGATGCTGTTGAGAAAAATTTATTTAATGGTGGAGCTGATGAAACATTCAAGGCTTTTCTAGGGAATGTGTACAGAAGTGACACAAGAATTGGTATGGATGGCGACCCTTCAAAAAGTGGTCACTTAGTTTTCAGTGATGAAAATGCCAAAGTTCTTGAAGAAACTTTGAATCAGATTGCGAAGAAATCAGGAAAGAAATAAAATTATTATCTCGTCACTGGCTTCAAGCTGCTTTGAATAAGTGCTTCAGAAGCTTTAAATCTCTTAGAGAATTCTTCAACTAACTTTGAGTCTTGGTGAATAAAAGTCATCTCCCAAAGATTAGTGTAGCCAGTGGTGGTATAGTTCGCTGTTCCCCAAATCAAGATCTCTCTATCAATAATTATGTATTTTGAGTGAAGATCAGTGGGAGATTTATTTTGGAGAAAGTAGCTGCGTTTATGGCTTTTAACTGTCTTATTCGTACCATTAATTAGTTTTACCTCAAGTCCCTGTTTTAGTTTGGCATCCAGAATTGATAACATTTCGGGATCATTAAATTGATGGGTATGAATGTATATTGATTTCTTTGCTGAACTTAGCTTTTGATGAAGCATTTTTTTCATATCTTCGTACCGTGGACCGGAGGCAATTACTTTTTTTAGCTCAGGTCTTTGGGAGAGGTGACAAGAATTTGCAACAAGCCTCTTCATGAGTTCTTGGATAGAAGAATTGTTTTCGAATCTCGCCTTCAAAGTGCAATCAAGATATGCCTGGTCCCGACAATTATAATCAATTTGTGAAAGGAAATGATTTTCAATCGACTTAGGGTCTTTAACTTCAGCTATCATTGCTAAGTCTGAAAACAATTCATTATCATAATTTCTAAAATTTCCTGTAAAAAACATAAAACGAGGTGATCTTCCTAAAAAGAGTGCACCTTTGATGTGGTAAGCGTTGACCGCATTAGGGCTCAGAAAAATGGGATGTATTTTTACATTCGAAGGGAGTTCAAATAAATAGGAAGGAAATTCCTTAAGCAGGGATTGAAGGCTAAGTGAAAAAAGAATGTTGATCTCTGCATGATTGGTACTGGCCCTTTCTATAACCTTTTTTAGAAAACCAGCGGAAAGAGTCATGCTTGAAATATAAATCTTGTCCCAGCTTTGAGATTCATAGACTTTAAAGAACTCATCAGTGATCTTTCTCTCAGAGATATCAAAGATGTCTTTTGCTCCAAATAAATCACTGGGGGCAATGACGGGTTTGACCACTGGGGAAAATTTCTTTTTCTCAAGGCAAATAGGCAACTTCTCTTTAAATATTTGTTCTAGGCTTATTTGATCACGACCTGGACTTAGGAGTGAGAAGGGAAATAGGACTGAGCAGCCGTGAAAGGCTGAGCACTGTTTATAGATTTCATCCCTGAGTTCCCCCGTTAGTCTTGCAGCTTGAGAATCATTAAAAGTCAGTAAGGGTTGAAATGATTTTTCTGATAACTTTTGTTGGATGCTAAAACTACTACTTAGCTGTTCTAAAAAACCTGCACAATTAAAAATTCCAGGTAAAAATGAAACTGGCGCAAACTCTAATTCAACAATTTCAAGTTCTGTGAGATCACTTCTCGTAAAATAAAGTGAAGCTTTGTCTTCGATCGACTTACAGGAAAAGCCTGCGTAGCAGGCCGGAAGCAAGATTAGGAAAATAGATAGAACTTTAAGGTATGCCAAGATTTATCCTTCACAAAAGTAAGCACTTTCTGGTCATAGTGATCCATTTGAATAATTGTGCTTACTTCACCTAAATTGAGCAAGGGATAAAAAAACTTTCCTTCGAGGTTGTAGGAAAATCTTCGATCGGCAAGACAGAGCGCCGTCGCTGATTTAAATTCAATTTCGGCAAATAATTTAAGGATTCCACTGTCTTCGACTCGCTTGCCTTCCAGCGTCCAGCGATTGTTGACCTTTTTGAATTGTTTAAAGGATTCTAGTTCGAAATTTGTTTTGTCGTCAGATACAGGAAGGTAATTTTTTAAATCATTTTTTGAAAGTAAATGCAGGCTTCTTAATTCTCTGGGATACATTTTCCAAAGTTCAACATGATCTTGCTCATTTTTGGTGGGAATGATCCATTGAGTTTTGGTGACGATTAAAGGTTTAGGGAATTCCTCTGAGAGAAACATCTTTTTTAAGTGTTCCCCAGTATTGGTATTAAACATCATTAAAGCAAATCGTCCCTCGTGCTCCTTGATCTGAGCTAGATATTCAAATGAGGAGAATCTCTTATTGTTTAGCAGTTTTGAGCTTTTAAGGTACTTGTACTTATCATTAGGATCAAGACATTGGGATTTTAAAATGAACAGCACAAGTAATTCGCAGAGGTAAAAGACAGCAAGATGAAGGATGGCCGGAGCAAAAAGATAGGCTATCACACCCACTATTCTAATCGCTAGATAGGTGTGAGCAATAGCTTTGTCCTGACCAACGCTTGATAGGCCAAGAAACAAATTCATATTGAACGCCATTAATAAAAAAGGCAAAACAATATTCCATTCCTTGGTCGACCACGCAAACCAAAGAAGAAAGATTGAAATAAGAGTCATATTTACAACTACGGTCTGTACATGTCGAAAATGGATCCATTCAATCCGTTGGAGAGAAAAATACTTGATAAAGTCTATTTGAAGCGCTCTGAAAGGGCGGTTCAAAAGTCTGAAAAGGAAAATAAGAAAGAAGAACGTTATCCAAATGTAATGTGAACCATCCTCTTTTAAAAGAGAAGAAGCATAAAACAGAGTCACTACGTTCACTGTAAAAGATAGAAAACGAATAATGAAATTTTTTCGCTCAAACTGTGGGAGGTTTGTTGGTTTCGATCTTTTGCTTAACTGCTTTCTGATTGTAAGGACAAATTTAAATTCAATGAATAATCGACTTGCATAGATTGATATAATTCCAAAAGTCACTGCACTTTCTACTTGCAATCCAAGAGACAACAAGATGACTGAGGTGACCGCGAAAAAAATACCTGCCCACCAATTGAGAGGGGAGAAAAAGACTCTTTTCTTTGAAATAACTTCCAGAGAATAAGCAAAAGAAAATGCCTGGAAGCCTAGCAAAATGAGTCTCGAGCAGAAGATCGTCATCAAAATCCAGTGCTGACGTAAAATGTCTCCCGCTACGTGAACTGTAAAAAACACGAACGGTAAAAAAATTAAAGCTATTAATGAATAGTTCACCCATTTCGAAATAAAACTATTATCAAATACTGCTGATCGGTTAAGGCTAAAAACTTCCTCGATAATGAGATTCATGAAGAAGCTAGAGAATGGGATGAATAGGAGAGATGCATAAAAATCCGGATGGCAGTAAAAAGCGAGGAATGATATTTCCAGAAGCTCGTAGGCAAGGTTAAAACCTTTTCGTGACAAGTAACCTCGGTTTCGCTTTAAGATCATGATAACGAAATCCCTAAAGCGGTAGCTCCAGAGGTATTGATCAAAATTATTCTTTGTCCAAGCTTTCTTTTCAGGTTTTAGGACATCTGA
>CANFNN010000070.1 GCA_947448095.1 Bacteriovoracaceae bacterium
AAATGAATTGAGACCTGATTTCCCTTAAAACTCTTAACTTCCATCTTCCACTCAGCAGACTCTGGAAAACAGTTCAGCATATAATCAATCTCAAGAAGCCAGTGGGCCCTTGATTTTTCTTTGTAAAAATGATTTTGAGTTTTGGGAAGATGAATGGATAACCATTTCGTCAATTGTGGCACACAAGACCTACAACCCATTCCAGCTTTACAGTTTGTGGCCAGTCCCTCAGGTGTGGGATCATCAGTCGATCTGATGTAGTCCATCACATCATTTTCCCGAACGCCAAAGCAGCGACAAATAAGTGATTCAGAATCTTTATATAAGTACTCTCTGCCGCGATAAACATTGAGTGCAGCCTTCAGTAACTCTAGCGGACTAAAAAAGAAACCTTCCTCTTTTTCAGCTTTTAAATCCCAAAAAGTCTGATCATGCTCAAAGGCCTGATCCCAATCCTTGAATGACAGAGAGGTCAATTCAAAGAGTGTCTTTCCATTCATGATGGCGCACATAGAGCCCAACCATGGGTTAATTGGACCAGTATAACTTGCCTTCGCAAGAACATCTTTATTATCAAATTTTAAGTAGAGAGTATGACCTGAAAGTTTAGAGGATATCTGAACAGAAGGACTCTCCAAAAGAGAATTATGAAGACCAGAGATAAAATCTTTAAAGTTTATCATCATCGGCCGTCCACTCTTCTGGTGAAAAAGTTGTCATGATTTCTGCGCCCGACTCAGTGATGAGGATTGTGTGTTCAAACTGAGCAGACCAAGATTTATCCTGAGTAACAACTGTCCAGGCATCGCCCAGAACTTTTGAGTGACGTTTGCCAATATTTATCATGGGTTCGATTGTAAAAGTCATTCCAGGTCGCATCTCAACACCTGTTCCGCGCTTTCCAAAATGAGTGATCTGAGGCTCTTCATGAAACACTCGACCAATACCGTGGCCACAATACTCGTGGACAACCGTAAAGCCGTTTCCATGGGCCATCTCTTCAATCACTGCTCCAATGTCACCAATTCTTGCGCCTGGCTTACAAACTGAAATTCCTGCCATCAGGCAGTTATAAGTAACATCAACCAATTTTTTTATTTCTGGTCTTACATTTCCTACTAAATAAGTGTGGCTAGTGTCTCCGTGGAAGCCTTTATAAAGAGTCGTAACATCCAGATTAATGATGTCGCCATCTTTCAAAATTTCTTTCGTAGACGGAATTCCATGACAAATGACTTCATTACGGGAAGTACAAAGCGAGGCCGGAAATCCATGATAGCCAAGGGTCGCAGGGATGGCGCTGCGATTGATTGTATACTCATGACACATTTTGTTAATATCCGCCGTGGTCATACCTATTTCAAGATTTTTGCCTAAGAAATGAAGCGTCTTTGCCGCCATTTTACAGGCTTCCTTCATAATTTCTATTTCGCGGGCAGATTTGATCGTTATCATAATGCTTCCCTTATACACTTTTAACCTGATTTAAGCTAGTTTGAAGCTATGAAAAGCTTTCAAGTTATCAGAACTCATTTATCGCCTTATCATGGGCCTGATTTTGAACAAAATGAGCGCCAGAGACTGGAGAAAATTCCGGGAGTAAGGGTTGAAAAACTCAATTTGGCAGACATCTCAAAACCCTCGATCTTGATCACTAATACGCATACAGATTTAAAAGATCTACCTTCAAAGCTTCTGCAAAATACCCAACTGATTTTGCATTCAAATTCTGGATACGATAACTTTGCTCGGGACGAAAAACTTTTGGAAAAGATTCCTCTCGTCATCGGCCATGAAATTCGCGCCCAGGCAGTGGCAGAATACTGCTTAAGCGCCTTGTTTCAAGGCTTACTGGAACTGCCTCAGCATTTGATGTGGAGTAAGTCACGAACCTGGGAGCGGCCTCTGATTAAAGATCAGCCAGTCTGGGTTTATGGTTATGGGCACATTGGAAAAATCATAACCGAGACACTCAAGTCTTTGGGGGCAAAAGTCACGGTGATTGATCCGTACTTGGCAAAAACTTCTCAACCTAAGACTGACCATTCACAAGCCAAAATTGTGATTGCCTGTTGTGGTCACAATGCTTCAAGCCACCATATGTTTAATGAAACTTTTTTTCATTCGGCTCATCCGGAACTCATTTTTATTAATGGTGCCCGAGGGAAGCTAGTAGAGGAAAAAGCCTTAAGAGAATTCTTACTCACTCATCCTAAAGCTCAGGCCTTCTTAGATGTTTTTGAAAATGAGCCTTTTGACGAAAGCTGGCATCACTTTCCTCAAGTCTGGAAAACAAGTCATATTGCAGGAGTCTATTCTGGACTTGATGAAGGAATGATCCAATTTGAAGAGAATACATTGAATGATTTTATGTCGATGGATGAATTAGATTTTCAAAAAAAATATACTAATGAACTGCTTCAAAATAAATGGCTCAATGGAGAATTAATTTGAAAAACTTAAAACAACTCCTGACTCTGCCTGGTAATGGCGTTTTTACCATCCACACAGGAGCTGACAAAAAAGCGAGACTACTCAAGGCTTACTACGGAACTGCTTCGGCTGAGCTCGCAAAAAGCAAATGGGAAAAGATATTGGCCCAAATTAACGCTGATCACCCCCTCGTTATTGGAATCGCCTCAGATAATGGTGGCGGGATTCAACGAGGCGCAAACTGGGGACCACTTGCGATTCGAATGGAACTGTTATCAGAGAAAAAGAATTTCATCGATGTTGGCGACGTGAGAGTCATCCCTCACTTATTGCATGATAAGTACCTTAATCAAGAAACCATTAAAATTTGTCAAAAAGCGTTATACGGGAAAGTGAATAAACTTCCCGTTTCACCCTTGAGTATTGCCGAATTAGCGCTAACTGAAATTTATGCTCAATGCCCTTCTTCGAGGATCCTTGGTCTAGGTGGAGATCACTCAACGAGTTATCCCCTCGTGAAGACGTGGCTAGCAAGTCGAGAGCATAAGAAGAAAGCTGCTCTTCTTCACTTTGATGCTCATACTGATCTTTTAGAAAAAAGAATGGGGATTGATCTTTGCTTTGGAACCTGGACCTATCAGATTTTAAAATATTTAAGCAGTACTGATCACATCGTTCAACTTGGCATCAGATCAAGTGGCAAAGAAAAAAAGCATTGGAAGAACACTTATGGTGTTGAGCAATACTGGGCCAAAGAAGTAAACAAGTGGGGAGCCGAAAAAGTTTACAAAAAATTAAAAACTCACTACTCAAAATTAGGAGTTGAGGAAATTTATATTAGCTTTGATATTGATGCTCTGGATATCAAGTATGCGAGTGCAACTGGAACTCCCGAGCCTGAGGGACTTTTACCCACAGATTGTACCGCCATTATTTCCATGCTCGCTCAAGACTTTAAGATCACGGGAGCCGATTTAATGGAAGTTGCTCCTTATGTTGCGCTCGAAGGATTCAATGAATCAGATCGAATGAGTTCTCTCGTTGTTGCTGGAGACATTTCAAAAATTCTCTTAAAATCCCTGTCCCTATGAGAAAGATCGAGTTTCCCTCTGTTGAATTAGCAGATGAAGATGGTCTACTCGCAATAGGTGGAGACCTCGAAATTGATACCTTGATCACTGCCTACCAGCATGGAATCTTTCCCTGGCCGGTATCTGTCGACTTACCGCTTGCTTGGTTTTCTCCAAACCCTAGAGGGATTTTATTCGCTGAAAAAATTCATGTTTCAAAATCATTTTCCAAATTCTTAAAGAAGAACACATTTAAGGTTACTTTCAATCAGGCCTTTAGTGAGGTGATCAAACAATGCGCCATAAGTTCACGCAAGAACCAAACAAGTACTTGGATCACCTCTGACATCATTAGTGGCTACGAGAAATTATTCAAAGCAGACCTTGCCTATTCAGTCGAGGTCTGGAGCGATGAAAATCTTATAGCTGGTCTCTATGGCGTGTGTATGGGGAATTTTGTCTCGGGTGAATCCATGTTTACCAAGGAAGACAACGCTTCAAAGCTAGCCTTGTACTCACTGATGGTTCGCTTAAAGGAAAAAAATATTACTTGGCTCGATACTCAAATGGTGACTTCGGTAGTAGAAGGTTTTGGAGGGATGTATATTTCTCGTCCAGAATTCCTTAAAATGATTTCAAAGAAAGACTGGACGAAAAAAAGAATCGAAATCTTTTAGTTATATCTAAGATTCAGGCGCTGGTTGGCCTTTAAGGTACGAATCACTTCGTCCATAAAATCTCTGCATGATCTTTCAAGTTTTACCTTCTCACCACGGCAGTAGGCTTCAAGGCGAGCTTTGAATTCTTGATAGGTCATATTCAACTCACGGGCAAGTTCTTCGCATTTTTGTTTAAAACGAAGATCGCTATCGATCAAATCTGACATTTTTTTAGAAAGTTCTTGTTTGAGTGTTGCTGGAGAATAGACATTTTTCACTTCGGCTAAACCAATGGCACTCAAAGCCTTAATATAAACAAATCCGATGTCAAATTCAAACCAACGGTGGCGAAATGAACATGAGCGCATATGACCGTGGTGATTGTTATGATCCAATTCTCCACAAATGATGAAGTTAAGTGGAAAAACAAAACCAATGTTACGGCTGTTATCAGTCGTTTTATGATTTCTATAACCCCACCAATGGGCAATAGCATTCACTCCACCAATCGCAAAAATCGGAGAGGTTAAAAAATTAGCAAGACTTAAAACTCCACCCCAAATTGGCCCGAACATGACGACCATGAAAACAGTCATCATGATTGGTCCAGTAAACGAATTTTTAAGCATAAAAGCTTCAAGCTTGTTTAAAGGTATCGTTTTTTGAATTTTAAGAACTTCGGGTAGAGTCTTTCCTTCGGCATAATCAAAAGCGCCCAAAAAGAGTGCATGAATTAGACCTTTTTGAACTGGGCTATGTGGATCTTTTTCTTGATCAGAATGAGCGTGATGAAAAATATGAACAGAAACCCATTCGGCTTTGTTTAACGAAGTAATCAACCAAAGCCAAACTTGCATCACCATATCAAGCCACTTATTGAGAATCACACCCTTATGGGTATGATATCGGTGGTAAGACAGACTCATGCAGGTAATAGTTACGTGAGATATGACAACAGCATAAATAGAAATGAACCATACAGGATGGGCCGCAACGTACTGACCAAAAAAACCATTTAGGCCAAGAGTCTTTTCAACAACAAACCAAAGAGCTGTGAAGGCAACTGCTGACAGAGAAAAAAATTTGAACATGAGTTTTCCTTATCAAGACCGATACACTGTAGGAATTTCTGCCGACATCTCAAGAAAGCCTGAGGGCGCGAAATCTACACAAAGGCCACAGCCTATGCATCCACGATCATCAATAATGATGGCGTCTGCCGTCACTTCAATCGCATGGGTCGGACATATAGTCTCACACATTTTTGAGTCTTTCCACTGTGATAAGTTTTCTTTATTACTTATAAACAAAGGTTTACGTTTTAATCTTGGGGAATAAAAGTAGAGCTTATCGGGCCAACTAGTTTTGTGTAATTTAAATACTTTAAACAACTTTTCGCCAGCGATTTTGCGTATTTGTCTGCGAAACCACCAGCCACGCCAGATTGAAATTTTATTGTAGAAATCTCTGTTTAGTATCATCTTGTCCTATTCCTAGCGATCCAGTTCAAATTGACGAATGCCTAAGCTTGCCAAACATGGACCAAGTTGCTCCTCTTTTATACCCGAAACGAAGTGAGAAATTGCCTGCACCAGAGGAAAACTAGGGGTTTTAATTTTTACACGATATGGTGCTATTCGATCATTAAACATGACTAAAAAGCCTGCCTCTCCGTTGGGCGATTCGATGCCTGTATATTGCCAGCCTCTAGGGAACTCAAGACTTTCAAAGTGATCTTTGAGTGCCAAAATATTCTTATCAAAATCAGGATTGATAATCTCACCTAATGGGAGGTTATCAATCACTTGAGTGATAATTCTAAAACTCTGGAATATTTCCTCGTAACGAATGAGGTATCTTTCATAAGCAGTCCCATTGATTCCAACTGGGATATCAAAATCAATATCTTTATAAAAATAGAACGGCTGAGATTTACGAAGATCAAAATTTAGGCCTGAGGCGCGCATGGCGGGACCACTTACTCCCCACTCTAGAGCTGTTTGAGCACTGACAATTCCACCGCTAAGTTGATCTCTAAATTTATGTTGATTAAAAAGCGAACGATGAATCACGCGAATGGTTTTAGTCACGATCTCACATACGGCCTGATACTCAATAATCCAACCATAGGGAAGGTCTTCTTTAATGCCACCAAAACGGGCAATACTCAACCCCTGTCTTCGTCCACAAAACTTTTCCATTAACTCATAAATTTTCTCACGACAATTCAGGAACAAACGGTGCTCGTCTAATTTTAATGCGAAAGTAATTTCATGCATGACCGTAAAATGCTCTGCAATTCTTGCCAGCTCTAAGACCACAATTCTGATTGCTTGAGCTCGCTCTGGCAGCTTAACCCTTAAAAGATCTTCAATGGTTTTGGCCCAAGTAATGCTGTAGGTGGGAGCCGCCCCTAATTGTATCTTATCCACAAGCTGAAGAATCTGCTGCCAATCTTTTTGCTCAAAAAGTTTTTCGAGACCTTGATGGTGAAAACCAATATTTACTTTTGAATCAACCACTTTTTGGGGATCAAAACAAACCATCCACTCAAACATTCCCGAGGCTACAGGAGATAAAAGATTATAATTTTTCCAAACAAAAGCTTCCTCTGGGTAGGGTGCTTCAGATTTATTAGGATTTGTTTTAATTAGCGGTAATGCTTCTGGAATATCGATTGGCCAGCCACCTAAGGTAGCATCTTTTCTCATTGGATATCTTGTTTGATCCTTAGGAAGTAGTAGTGCCTTCATTGGCCGAGAAAATTTTATGCCCAAGGCTTCCTGTTGCTCACGCTCCATCCACCCCGCGTGAGTAAACGAATCGATAATACTTGGAATAACTTCCTCAAAATCAAATGTGACATGAATATTGAGTCTTTGATGGGTTCCCATGTTCAGTAATTGATAGGTCTGTTCAAACTGGTATTCATAATTATGTAGAAATTGAACATCTACGCATGCCACTTCAACTAAGGTCAAAAAGCCTAAATCTTCTTTCGCTAATTCAATCCAACGAACAAGACTTACAGGTCTTATAGTCACATGATGCTGGCCGACTAAATCCTGGTAAGAACTATCTTGGGATAAAATTACTTTTGTTTTTTGAAACTCTTTCCAGCTAAACATGAATAGTCTTTTGGTAACAAGCTTCCAGGGCAGCTAGAATTTCTTCGGGTAAAATTGACCAACCATTTAAATAAACAGTGCTTGCATCTGAATTCTTATAATATTGTACTATTGAGTGGTTTTCAAAAAGAGTGGAAGATTCTCCCAAGATCAATAATATTTTCCCCTTACTAATAAGAGCTTGAACCTCTTGTTGAATACTTTGTCTTTTGAGCGAAATTAAACCATCCCAAAAAATAACAGACGCCTCTTCAATATTGTCAGTTATCAGGTAATCGAAAGGTAGAGCATGGCAGTATTTATCACCCAGAATGGATTTCCATTCTGTTGTCATAAGCACGTGACCGAGTGAGAAAATTTTAAGAACAGGTTTAGTGGTAGCCATTTAGTAAATAATCTTTAGTTCGTCAGAAATGTCTTTAGTAAATCGTAACTTCCAGCTGACATCGTCTGGAAAAACTTTTGTTTCTTTTTTAATTTCAGGATTCGGGTCTGAATAACAATCATAGGACTTTGATTTCACTTTGACCCAAGAATAAAGCTTCTGATGAGTACCAAAGGTATGGTTATCATAATCGATAAATTTGTAATAGTTTTGCCCTGAGTTTTTAAGACTAGTTAAAAAATTAGGCAAATACTCCATTGCTTTATCAATTTTTTGATCTGTACAACCGGCCATACCAGTTTTTATGTCATAAACGGGCTTACCTTGCCCATTGAGCGTATTTTTTTGCCATGACATAGTTCGACAGTCGTAGAAATATCCCTCTTTATGAAGACGAAAAAAGATTCCGGTGTAGTTAAGAAACCAGAATTTCTCCAGATTTAAATTAATATTTCCGGCATAAACAAATTTCTGGCAGGTCGTAATTTCAGAGAAATATTTCTCCGTAAATGTTCGCAATCGGCCAGAAAACCCGATTGGCTTACGGCTTTTCTTCAAGGCTTCTAAAAGAACTAACTTGGCATTTAATTCCTTAACTGTTTTAGCTGGTTTATCTTCTTCTTTTTCCATTCCTACGTCAGTCCACAGCTTTTCATAGAGCGACTGACAGCTTTGGCGGATCTTATGAGATTCTTTTTCGGAGAGATAGATCGAACGCTTTTTATAATATTCCATCGCCTCTTTAAATTTAATAAATGACCCAATTCTTATGGAAGGAAAACTTGATCCACCGCCAGCATTTCTTCCATCGAGATTTTCAAGCGCAGCTTTGGCTTGAGGCCAATCCACTTTTTGCTGTAAATTGATTTCGTCAGTAACTTTTTCAAATTTTTTATCTTCTCCATCAACTGCAATAAAAACCATTCTTGAGATCCAGTTATTTTTTCCGAGACAATTTCCTTCAAGACACGTCTGTTCAATAACCGCACCTATTAAACGGATGCGAAACTCATGAAAATCAGCAAGGCTTGCATATTTTTTAGCACCACCAAATATAATGACTTTCTGAGGCTCCCCCATTTGATCTAAAAGACGAGGAATGACTCCGATGCTAAAAGGTGGCTTATTGATGGAGCCTGAATATTGGCCCCAAATATCACTCTGCGAACAATATGAGTGCGAATAGAAACGTTGACCCGAGACGAGGTCTAATTGATAGCTATTTTCAGAATTTTCCGGAGTTAAAATGACTGCATTGACGTTAACTTCATTCTTACTAAGGGCTGGATTCACGTCAAAGAAATGGTGAGACTGCGGTTTGCCCTGCTGGTCATAGAGTGCGTGCTCTGGATTATTAGAAAACCACTCGTTCTTAATAGGGTAAAGCAATTCAGCAGTCTGATTTTTGTCGCTTCGAAAAAAAGAACAAGCACTCAATACAAGAAGCGTAAGAAGTGAAAGGCTTTTCAATTGACATAAGCTCAATACCATAACATCATAACTCTACTTTTCTGACGGCCTGGGTGGTGGAATGGTAGACACAAGGGATTTAAAATCCCTCGGACGCAAGTCCGTACGAGTTCGAGTCTCGTCTTGGGCACCACTACAAAAATTCATTTTCTTGTTCAGATCTCACTTATTATAGGGAGCCTCTGAGGGTATTGCCAATTTCTTTTCGTATACTTACGTCGTTTGGTCACCACGTTTATCGCGGCTTGCGACTTTTCCTCCCGAATCAAGAACCCACAAATTTCTGCCATGAATGATTTTATTTATTACCTCTACGTCCTTAATATTACTAGAAGTCACTCCTCTCTTAACGCGAAGCAGTAAAATAAT
The DNA here is from genome assembly GCA_947448095.1 of Bacteriovoracaceae bacterium. Taxonomy (GTDB): domain Bacteria; phylum Bdellovibrionota; class Bacteriovoracia; order Bacteriovoracales; family Bacteriovoracaceae; genus Peredibacter. The sequence goes on from CANFNN010000070.1 coordinate 9,515, forward strand.
CCTATTCAAGGAGCCTCCATGCTTTATTTAATCCTGTGTTGTCTGATGCTATCCTTAAATGCTCAGGCAGTTGATACTTCAGTCAAGCAGCTGCTGCTTTCACTTTCTGATGAGGAGCTGGTTAAGGCGGCCATGAACGGACGGGTGGGTAAATGCTCAATCGTTGATGCAAAAAACTGCTCCCAATGTTTTTGTGATTTCTACGCCAAGACCTCTAAAGCGGGACTTCTTGGAGAGGGTCTTCCCCATGGGTATGGATCGGGCTGTATTGTGGCCCCTGATTCACCTAGAAGAATTGATATCTGTTGGGGCGCACCCAATGTCTATGACCAATACAATAATAGTAAAACCCCTATCTGCGGACGTAGCTTGAGCAGTAACGCTGCAAATATGATTAGAATCGGAATTGAGCGAGGCCTGTGTGATCTTCCAGAACAAGCCAAAGATGCAGTCGTTGCTCCGGTTAAAGACCCCATCAAAGAGTGCCTTGATAGTTCCAAAAGCAAAGACGAAGAAATTAGAACCATAAAAATGAGCCTTGAAGGGGTTTCAGCTGAATTAGTAAAACAAAAAAAAACTTTAGATGATGAACGCAAGCAAAACCAAAATGGTAAAAATGAGTGCGAAGGCATGAAGCTTATAGTCAAGGCAAGTGAGGAAGAGTTGAGAAAAGCTAGAGAGAGCTTTACTGCTCAAGCAAGCGAAATAGTGAAAGTAAAAAAGCAGATGGACGATGAAAGAAAACAAAATCAAAGCGCTAAAAATGAGGTTGATAGTATTAAGCAAGCTTCAAAAGCTAAAGACGAAGAATTACGTAAAACGAAAGACTCTTTGGCTTCTCAAAGCAATGAGCTAGAAAAGCAAAAGAAGCAAATCGAGAGTGAACGAAAACAGCAACATCAAGAATTAAATAAAGTAAAAGATCAGATTAGAAACCAAACGAATAAAATCCAAAGCATGACTAAAGAATTAGAAAACTATAAGAAGCAAATGGAAGAAGAAAAAGCAAAGAACTCAAAGAGGGCAAGCCTTCATTAGAAGGCCTGCCTCGCTTTATGCTAGAAACGTAATTCCTGTGTAATACTGAAAAGGAATCTGCTCAACGGTTTTACCAGTGATAGCCGTTTTAACTTTATGCTCAACCATATGCTGAACCAGCTTAATCATTGAAGGATCCCCTTCAAGATTAAGAACAACTTCCTTATTTCCTTGAGCTTTCAATTCACCCGTTATGTCGATTTTTCGAGTGATATCATAAATAAGTCCTATCATCTCAGGATCAAAATTACCTTGATATGTAATCTTTCTAGCAATCATAGACCCTTCCTTACTTCGAGATCATATTGATAAATTGAATAATTGTTTTTGGAAATAATCCAAACTGCAAAGTTGCAACAGCTGACAGGAAAGCTGCAAAAGTAGCTCCTTTCAGTTTTTGGTATTTAGCAGTCTCTTCTGTGCTTTCTTTCATAAACATATAAACAACGACTCTTAAATAATAATAAACTGAAACGACTGAAGTCAAAACCGCAATGATAACAAGCGGGACCTCTCCTGCGTTAATCGCCGAACTAAAAAGTCCGTATTTACCAATAAAACCTGAAGTAAGAGGAATCCCGGCCATCGACAATAAAAAGATAGTCAGAAATGAACCGAGAATAGGGTGCTTCATTCCAAGCCCTGCCATTTGCTCGATATGCAGATCTTTTTGATTTTTTTCTTCGAACAATGAAATCACAGCAAATGCTCCGAGATTTGAAAGTGCATAAAAGAAAAGATAAAGAACTAATGAATGGGATGAGTCTTGACCAAAGTTCATAGCATACAAACCAAGAAGCAAGTAACCGGTGTGGGCGATGGTTGAAAAAGCCAGCATACGCTTAATCTCATTTTGTGAAATTGCAACAAAGTTACCAAAAATCATACTGGCCGCAGCAATCAACCAAATGAAATGCTGAAACCATTTAAGAGCTGGAACAGTATCTATAAAAATCAAGCTTTGAGCAATTTTGGCAAAAGCGATGAAAGCCGTGAATTTTACTGCAGCCCCCATAAAAGCTGTCACGTTGGTTGAAGCCCCCTGATAAACGTCAGGTAACCAACCATGAAAAGGAAAAGCTCCGACTTTAAAAA
>CANFNN010000071.1 GCA_947448095.1 Bacteriovoracaceae bacterium
ACGAAGTTGATTGATGAAAATCACAGTACAGTTCGAACGTGAAATTGAACCTGTAAGTTTACGAAGAGCTTGAGACATCAAACGAGCTTGCAGACCCATGTGTGAATCACCCATGTCGCCTTCAAGTTCTGCTTTCGGTGTAAGTGCAGCAACTGAATCGATGATTAAAAGATTCACGGCTCCCGAACGAACAAGCATATCGGTAATTTCTAAGGCCTGCTCGCCAGAGTCTGGCTGAGAAATAAGAGTATTAGGAATATCGACACCAAGTTTGGCAGCGTAGTTAGTATCTAGAGCATGTTCAGCATCGATAAAAGCAACTGTTCCACCGGCTTTTTGACATTCAGCTGCGATGTGAAGAGTGAGGGTGGTTTTACCAGAAGATTCTGGTCCGTAAATTTCAATGATACGGCCTTGTGGAATACCACCAATACCGAGAGCTAAATCAATTCCGAGTGATCCAGTCGAGATTGCCGGAATTTTATCTGCAACGTCTCCAGAGGCCAGGCGCATAATTGCACCTTTACCGAATTGTTTTTCGATCGTCGACAAAGCGAGATCAAGTGCCTTCTTCTTGTTTGCAGAATCTGTAGTGTTCGTACCGTTGTTTAGTGACATGAGGAATCTCCTTCTCTCGTAAATAAAATATTATGAAGGTGTGTGTTATACATTGACGCTAACATCGCACTTCGTTTTCGACAACGGCAATTATGCAATTTATACGGAAAAAATACGGAAAGTTAATTAATTGAATTGTTTAGCGGATTGATTCGATGTGTAAAAAATATTACTGCCTAAACAAGGGACAAATAGGAGGGTGGAAAAAGTTCTAAGCGAAATAAATTGTCACAACTTTGACTAAGGTTCCTGCGTAAATAGCACTGACAACATCATCTGTGATGGTTCCAAATCCGTGATGAAGGCGATCAAAATAAGAAGCGGGCCAAATTTTTACAATGTCAAAAACTCTAAAGGCAGCGAAGACTAAAAACAGTGTGTGAAATTCCACACTCATGACAAAGCTCCAAGTGATAAGCATGCCTATGACTTCATCAATAACAATCCACTGGGGATCGTGCAGCCCGAATTTGACTTGAACTTTTTGCGTCACAATCACCGAGGAAACATAAAGTAGAACAATGAGGGCAAGTAAACTATAAATATTTATTTGTAAGTAAGATAAAAGATAGATTAAGGGAATCGTCGCCAAGCTACCCATGGTTCCAGGTGCTTTAGGAGCTTTTCCCGTGTAAAACCACGAGAGAAAGAGAGTCGTTGCAATAGAAGGGCCTTGAATTTTTTGATCTTTCATAGAATTTACGTTAATTTGCCTCAACTTACTCTAAACCTGAATCGAGAGATTAGCAAAATATGACTCAGCGTCCAAGCTATCTTGATGAATATACCTTTAACTGGGAAGCACTTGATGTGGTTTGCAGCGGTAAATCATCTCTTGATGCAAAAAACTATCTCACTGAGCTCTACGACAAAAATCAGGTAACAAATTTTCTCGCTGGTTATGGTTTTAATATTACTGACCCAGTTGAAAATGCCGAGTTGTTTGGAATTTTCCAAGAAGCACTACAGTTTATTAAGCGCTATTTTTTAATTGAGGGTAACCCTGAAGGCTTAGATCTTAAGGTTCCCAATTATCTCTACAGTATCACTAATATTTCAGAATTGTTTTTATCAGCAACGGGAAATTCTAATTTCAAATTGAAAACAGAAGAGTCCCTTTGGGCCGGTGTGATTTTGAAAGTCATGCACACTATTCTTCATGCTGATAAAGATTTAAGGGCTCGCTACTTCTCCACTGTGCAGCAGCAGATATTTGATCGTTTTTACAAATTCATTCTTCGGGATGATGAAAACCGTTTGTTTTTAAAAAATGAGAGTGGAACTACGATTCCTTTGTATGACTTTCAGACGAAGGCCAAGAAAACTCGTGATTCGATCATTATTAAACTTTTGCATAAACAAGAGAACGTAGCAGAAGAGCTGTTTGATAGAATTGGAGTGAGAATTATTACTTATAACAAGCTGGATGCTTTGAGAGTGATAAAGTTTTTGCATAAGAATTACGTCATCATGATTAACAATATCAAGCCGAGTCGATCACAAAATACATTGGTTGATTTGAAGCTTTTGAGAAAAAATATTTTTGGTTTGTATAAGATGGCGATTAGAAGTCAACTTCCTGAAGATGATTTCTATCAACGCTTGAATAATCTGATTTCTGAATCTTACCCAAAGAGTGCTCATCATTCTGATAAAAATCTTCACTCCTCAGATGTTTATCGGGCGATTCATGTGACGGGCAGACAGCTGATTAAGTACCGCAATCCTTTCATGTCTTCATTTAATGAGGTGAGAAAGCAGGCGCTCAAAGATAAAGAGAACCCATTATCTCAGAGCCTTTTGAGCCTTGATACCTCGGCCATTTCTCGCGATGTGCGCTTTTTCTATCCGTTTGAAGTTCAGATTACCGATTATGAGAGTCATCTACAGAATACTCAAGGTGAAGCGTCTCATAATGATTACAAGCGCTCCCAGCTTCGTTCTGCCATGAAGCGGATTTTTAAGCCAATTCTGGAATTAAAAGAACTCAGAGTCGATTAACTATTTCGATAAAAATAAATCAATTCGCTCATTAATCATTTCTGGAAAGTCAGCTTGTGGCACGTGGGAGCCGCTGACAAAGAAATAAGTTTCTGACTGAGGAAGCAGACTCGCTAGGGTTCTTTGCAGGTGATTCGGAATCACGTTGTCTTTTTGGCCACCGATGATGAGTGCTGGTATTTTCATTCTTTCTAAGCTTGAAGTGATATTTTGTTTGGTCATTTCATTGAAAAGTTGAAAAAAGATTTCTGGACCCAGTTGTCCCACACGGTTCAGGTAGATTTCAATAAATTCCTTAGATACTTTGGCCTTGTTGAATCCACTGGAGTGAATCAGGTTCCTTACGACTGGATTCAGTCCACTCGAGGTCCATAATTTATTCACGATTTCAGGATATTTTTCAAAACCCGCAACACAAAAAGGAGTGATAAACTCCATGATGTTTGAATCAAACATCACATCATTTACGGCCATAAAAGTGCCTGAAATTAAAACCATCCCTTGAATTAATTCCGGATAGTCCTTGGCTATTTGAAGAGTGATATTAACACCCATGCTGTGCCCGAGCATGTAAGCCTTATTGATTCCCAGAAAATCACAAAGATCCTTAAGGTCTTTTGCCATTTGTGGGAAAGTGATTTTCTTTACATCATGATTACCTGAGGACTGAAAGTGTCCGCGGTAGTCATGCATGAGAATTTGATAACCTCTCTCATCAAAATAATCGACTTGGTATTTCCAGTGATGATTACTGCACACAAGCCCATAATTAAAAACTAGAGTTTTTTTAGTATTGTCAAAAGTTGAAAAATTTTTCAAATAAAAAATCTGTTCATTATCTTCAGTCTTGAAAAAATTTGCGTCATTTTTTTTAAACATATTTACTTCATTAAATTTGCGAGCTTTTCGATAACAACCAACCGGGGTGAATTTTCATCAATTAGCTGGTTCAGTTTTTCATCTAGAATTTGTTTTTTTGTACGGTTTTGGGTTTCTTCAAAATTTAAAACTTTAAAGCTGGTAGTTCCTATCGTGATAACTTGACCAGTTTTAATCTTTCTAATTGTTGAGGACCTCTTGCCGTCGATTAGATAGAACTCGACACCTTTTTGCGGGTGTATAATCAAATCTTTTTCCACCACCTCTACCATCACGTGAGAACCTAGCAGCGCCGGATCCTGAATGTGCAAGTTTCCTGAATTTCGTCCGAGGTACAATTCATTTTGAAAAAAATGAAATTGAGTTAAAATGTTTGAGTCAGGACTCGAAATAATTTCTAGATGAATCATGGATATTTCCTCTCTAGATAGTATCGAGGATTTTTTGATCTTTTGCGAGTTTTTCAAAAATAGGGGATAAAAGGTCAGGTTCAGTTTCTTTTAATTTTTCCACATCCGATACCACTTGCTCAAGAATGGCCGTATGGGTAAGGAAATTCGCCAGTTTTTTTGTGGTTAAACTACCTGATTGATCCACTCCAAAAAGATCCCCTTCGCCGCGAAATTTAAGATCTTCTTCAGCGATCACAAATCCATCGAGATTTTTTTCGATGACCTCTAAGCGCTGGTAAGACGCCGGTGGTAAGTCCTTATCCAGAACGAGAAAACAGAATCCTGCCTTACTGCCTCGGCCTACTCGTCCCCGCAATTGGTGAAGTGAACTTAGTCCAAACCTTTCAGGATTATAGATACTCATGATCGTTGCGTTGGGAATATTGATACCCACTTCAATTACGCTGGTGGAAACGAGAATATGAATTTTTTGATCACGAAAATCTTGAACCACTTGGGCTTTTTCTTCAGGCTTCATCTGGCCATGCAGCATTTCGACTTTAAAGGCACGAAAGGTCGCTTGATATTTCTTCAGGCTTTCTTTTACGTTTTGTAAGTCCATGGTTTCGCTTTCATCAATAGCTGGAAAGACAAAGTAGGCCTGTTCTTTTTGCATCAATCTGCTTTTTACAAATTCCACATATTTATCGTAGTTTTGTTTCTCTGTAATGCGGGTCTTGATGCCTTTCCTACCAGACGGCATCGTTTTGATGCTTGAAATATCTAGGTCGCCGTACTGAGCAAGACTTAAGGTTCTAGGAATAGGTGTCGCAGTCATGATTAAGCTGTGAGTGCCTTCACCTTTAGCGACTAATTTGAGTCGCTGCTCGACTCCAAATTTATGTTGTTCATCAATAATTGCCAGACCTAAGTTTTTAAAAACTACACTGTCTTGAAAAAGTGCATGAGTACCAATGACAATGTTGATATCTCCATTTTTTAATTTACTAAGGAGGGCTTTTTTCTCTTTGGCCTTAGTCGATCCTAGTAAGAGTTCAATCGATATCTCAGGCGCCATTTCTTTAAATGATTCAAAATGTTGTTGGGCCAAGGCTTCGGTGGGACACATGAGTGCAACTTGATGTCCCAGCTGAGTCACTACCCGCGAGGCGAGATACGCCACAACCGTTTTTCCACATCCGACATCTCCCTGAACCATTCGCATCATGGGATGACCTAGAGTGAAGTCTTTGAGTATTTCTTGAAGGACCTTCTCCTGATCATCTGTCAAAATAAAAGGCAGAGTCGATGTAAGATTTTTAATCAATAAATCATTCGATTTAAAAATGGGTGCTAATTTTTTTTTAATATATTTACGGCGAGTCTGAATTCTTAATTGATCAATCAAAAATTCTTCATAAATAAGTCTTTCTTCCGCTTGATCTTTGAGCTTCGGAGTAAATTCTTCAGGAGCAATTCGGCCATGAATAATCCTAAAGGCTTCTCCTAAAGTGAGTTTTTTATCATAGCCAAGCTTAGGCAGTAATTGCGGGACTCGGCCCCACAAGGCTGGCGGAATCATTTCGATGGCTTTTTTAAAAGTGCTGCCCGGCAGTTTATTTACAGTGGGGTACTCAATAATATAAGGAGCAATTTCTTCAGTCGTAAGAATCTGAGGATTAATGACTTGTTTTTGTGCTTTAAATTCCTGAACTTGACCCAGGAAATTGATCTGCTCAAGGGATTCAATTTGTTTTTTTTGGTTGGGGTAAAGATTAAACCATCTGAGACTCATGCTCTCACTTGAGAGATTATCTTTTAATACGACAAAGCCGTTATAGAGAAGAATATTACCCTTGCCCCTTCTTCCGAAGGCAGGTCTGATTTCCACATGAATGACCTTGCCTGAGCCGCGGAAAAATTCATCGAGTTGTGCCTCACGAAAGGGACTCTGAGGAGGAGATTTATGAATTCTTAAGGGGAGAATCCACAATAAATCTGAAATTATTTTTACTCCAGCTTCAGAAAGTTTCTCAAGAGTGGGTGAGGGCTTTTTACTGCTGCTTAGTGATTCAATTGGGGAATCCCAATTGATTTCAGTTGTATTTGAAAGAGAGGATTTCATATGTCAGATCGCCCTTTGGAGCTTTGACGATGACTTCATCACCAGCTTCTTTGCCAATGAGAGATTTTCCTAAGGGAGAGCTAAATGAAATTTTATTCGGATCATTCTGGGCTTCATCTTCGCCCACTATCTGGTAAGTGGCTTCCACTTCTTTTTTTCCATCATAAATGGTGACCGTAGCACCAAAGACAATCTTATCAGAATTCATCACACCCACGTTGATGACTCTAGCGCGTGCTAATTTACTTTGAAGATCCATGATACGGCCTTCAATGATAGATTGACGCTCTTTGGCCGCGTGATACTCAGCATTTTCTTTAAGATCACCTAATTCACGCGCATCTGAAATGGCCTGCTTAATATATTCTCTATCCACCCGAATAAGTTGATGGAGTTCAGTTTCAATCATTTTTTTACCTAACAAGGTCATAGGACATTCGGCCATATTACTTCCTCAAATTACTTTTTAAATAAAGCTGCAGCCTTGGCGAGCGCATCTTGTCTTTGTTTATCGGCACTGTCGCCGCCTGGACCAAACTTGTAATAATCACAAAAATTGGCTTTTTCTTTCTCGGTTATGCGGTCCGCATTTGATTCGCGGCACTCGTTATAAACCTTGGGATCATAAAAGATGCACATCTTACAACACCTGATATCGGCCATGCAATGTGAACAAGTATCTGATCGGCTCACCATGACTTTAAAGCTATCTGATAATGCACCTGAACATTTATAGCACTGAAATGCCATTAGAACTCCTGGCCAACACCAAAGCCTAAACCCTTACCATCATTAGTAGGTGAAAAGAAAATTTTAGGCGTGTTACGCTTGTTGTATTCTTCGATAGATTTGGAAAGAAGGTATTCATTCGTGACCTGATTAGTCTTTGATATCAAGTAGCTAACTCCAACCATGGTGATTCCGCCGAAGATGAGAAAGTTTCGACTGGTGAGGGTTTCAGTATCGCCTGAATTGGTTCGCATCAGGCCTCCAATCATCATAGCTGTGCCCAAAGTACTCATCGCAGCACCTCGCCATGTGGGGCGGTTGTTTTCTTGGTACTCGTCCAAAAGTTCCTTAGCAATTTCGTCTTTTTCTAGGAAGTAGCGCAGTCCCTCGCCCCGGTTGGAGCTACTCACATCGACCAATACTTCCTGATAGTTAATCGTGGCGACTCGGCTACACGTTTCCGCTGCCCAAAGTTGGGCCGAAAAGATAACCGACAATAGGAGTAGAGAAATGTTCCGCATAGGGGGTAAATTGTTCTTCTAAGTTCTGGTTTTTGCTAATGAGCGATTTTATCTTACCATAAAAATATGGATTTAATCAAAACTGGAAGAGGAATTTCTAAGACTATTAAAAACGTCACGCGTTTTCGCGAGATTTTGACCGTCTTGAGTCGCCATGGCTTCTCAGAATTAATTGTGAAGTCTGGTTTAGATAAAGTTATTCCAGGTTTTGTTCTTCCTTCAAGAGTTTCAGAATTAAAACGTGATGATATTTCGAGTGAAGAGTGGTGGCAGATTTTTGGCTCGCAACTCCGCATGAGTTTTGAAGAACTTGGTCCTAGTTTTATTAAGCTGGGTCAGTTGCTAGCAACTCGAGAGGATATCCTCGAGCCACAAATGATTAAGGAGTTGAAGCTTCTTCAAAACAAGGTCAAAGGCATTCCCTTTGAGGTTGCCAAAGAAGTTATTGAGACCAATCTCGGAAAAAAGATCCATGAAGTTTTCTCTAGTATTGATGAAGTTGCCATAGGGACTGCATCCATCGGTGTCGTTTATAAAGCCCAGCTACTGAATGGCGATAAAGTTGTGGTGAAAGTCAGACGACCTGGAATCGCCAAAACAATTGAAACTGATTTTCAAATTCTCTTGTTCATTATTCAAAACCTCGAAAAAGCATCTTCTGATATTCGCTTTCTTGGAATGTCTAAGATGATCAATGATTTTTTTAAAAGTACGCATAACGAACTTAACTTTCAAATCGAAGCTCAGAATTGTGAGCGATTGAAAAAAAATCTCATGGTGATTGATACCGATGGGTTTTTAGTCGTACCCAATGTTTACCGGGAATACACCACCCAAGAAGTTATCGTTCTTGAATTCTTAGATGGGCGCCCCTTCAACGAATTTCATTCTCTGGAGCAGCTCGGACCCGTGGTGGTAGAGAGATTATTAAAAAGTGTTGAACTTTTTACGCACACGCTTTTGGCCGATGGTTTTTTTCATGCTGATCTTCATGGCGGAAACTTTTTTGTGATGCCAGACCAACGAATCGGTTTGATCGATTTTGGCTTAATGGGAACATTGAGTAAAAAGAATCGTGCCAATCTGATCGCCATTATGTATTCGCTGATTAATCATGACTTTGAAAATTTGGTTTATGAGTTCTTAGAAGTGGCTGAATATGAATCTGTACCTAATCACGAGGAGCTCATTCGTGATATTAAGGACGCGATATCTCCTTATGTCGGTCTTAGCGTGAAAGAAACCAATATGTCTGAATTGGTGCGAAATTTAATTAAGACTTTAAGTAAGCATGAGCTTTATCTTCCTCGCGAATGGTTTATTATTTTCCGTGCTTTGATTACTTTAGACGGCGTCGGGAAATCCATTGGCCTTGATTTAAATATTTTTCAGATTCTAGAAAAAGATCTCAATAAGCTTGTCAGTGAAATGCTGTCTAAGAAAAATGCCCAAGAAGAACTAATGTGGGTCGCTAAAGACATTATTAGCTCCCTTCGGATTGTGCCTAAGCATCTCAAATGGTTTTTGAAAGAAGTTTCAAAAAATAACTACGCAATTGATATTAGGATCAAAGAAGTTGATGAGCTGTCTCGAAGTATCGGCCGCTCGTTTTATCTCTTAGGTATGTCGCTCTTGGCGAGTGTGTTTATTTTATGTGGAACTCTTTTTGTCAGGAATGTGAATGTGCTATCGATCTATGACATTCCCATCCTGAGTTGGATCTTTTGGGCCTTTGCCAGCTACCTTTTAATTCGTATTACCACCCTTCGAAAATACTAAATACTCTAAACTTGCCCGGCAGTTATCCGACTAGTTACCCATGACAAAATGTCGTTTGCTTATCCTATTCATTTTCTTTTCATCCTGGGTTTATGCCGATTGCCAGTTTGCTGATGGTGATCAGATGCTAACAGTGAAAGAAGGGGAGAGTCTTTCCCTACGATCTCCTGGTAAATCGCTTGAAACGCTTAAAATTCAAGATCAAGATGGCCTCAACACCTGTTATGCCAATGCCACCTCAACGATTCTTAAATCCATTTTACCCGGCCAGCCTGATGTCTCCTATACTCATGCAGCGATTATGGGAACTACCAGGGGCTGGCAAGAAGACTGGAATAAAGAAAATAACAAATATCTAAATAAAGTTCAAAAAGATGATAATTTCACCAGTTTTGGTTGGGTCTGTGAAACAGTCGCGGGCATGCGAAATGCAGGGGGGGCCTGTCCCAGTAAGTTGTCAGTTACGGAAAATAAAAATCTTTGGGATAGTGATCTTCAGCAAAGATTATTTCAAGGCCTTGGCTCGTATTTTGATCATATGAACCTGATTAAAAATGATCCCGCTAAAATGAGCTCGCTTAAGAAAGATTTAAGTCTTGCGATTGAAGCCATCAATGTTGAGAAAGTAAAACTCACTGAACAGTGTGAAAAACGAAAAAATACTCGATTTCCTCTCTACGAAGCAGTGAAGTATTTATTTGAAGATGCCTATTATGAAGACATTACTGATTCTTCCAAGTGTTCAATTGCAAAAACCAAGGCACTCAAGCGCTTTTTGGATCCTGAATCAAAAATTAGTAAAGACCGACTTCACCTCATTCCGAGTGAAGAAGTCATTGGGCACTTTTTTAAAATGTTCGAAGACAACAAACTTGAAGCTGAGGGACTTGACCGTTTCCTTAGCAGCTCAGATAACTCAGAAAATAATGAGATATTGATTTCCAATATTGGTAATAAGTTAAATTCGTTTCTGTTAAAAGAAATTCCTGATTCAGAAGTCAAAGCCGCCTGCTCCCAAATACCCGAGGGACAATCCGCCTATTTAAAAGGGGAGATATTAGATATGACTCAGTCTTTTATTTTTCAAATGAAAAATAACAAAGATTCTCCCTGTAAGGATCTGCTTTATTCCCATGGGCTCGATGACCTATTAAGGCCAATGAATAATACTAAATCTTGCCTTGCTCCCACCAATATCGACATGATCTTATCGGCCATGAAGCCATTACTTGATCTTGAAGTGCCCATGAATCAGTCGCTCTTACCGACTTTGTTAAATCCTGAATCTCGTTATGCCAACCAAATCGTTAAGGCCTTAATGCCGGGGTGTATGGATAAAACCAAACTCATTTCATTAGATAATGTCGCATGTGGAAGCTTTCCCTTTTGTGACCCCAAGGACAAGTTTGATGATAATAATACCTATTCTGGTCCAGCTGGTGGATGCCTAGGACAGGATCAAGCTAAGAAAATGATGAGGACAAAATCATTAAAGGGAATCAATCAAGGCCGGGCCTTAGGGGTCGCTGTCTGTACCGGATTTATGTATAACCCAGATATCAAAACAAATTTTTGCAAAGAAGGTCTGGAAAAAGGCAAATCCTATAATTTTCATGAAATGACGATTACTGGTTATCGCTGCCATTCGGATAAGATCGAATACGAAATTGTTAATTCTTGGGGAAATCGCTGTGAGGATAACCGAAATGTAGAGTGCCAAAAAGATGAATATGACACACCCACTGGACCTTTCTGGGTTAAAGAAGACGCTTTGGTCGACAGTACAACTGACTTGAATACCATAACGGTGAAAAATAAATGATTTTTTTTTTCGTTCTAATTTTGTTACCGGCAAGTTGGGCGAGTCAGTATCCCATATTTCGCGTAGGTGAATTAACTATTGTTTTTCATCAAGTTGATAGTTATTGGGTGAATAAGAACTGTCAGTCGGATAAGTGTCTTGCACTAAAGCAGGCCAAAAAATTCTCTCAAAGTGAAATCTCGTCTGATTTGCTTATGGGTGGAAAAAACCCTTTTGCCGTGAGATGCAAAACTATGATGAAGGGAAAAGTGATCATCGCCCTTGATAAAAAAGGTAATGAACAAAGTATGTGTCATTTTAGTGATGATTCATTTTTAAAATAAACAAAGCCGCTAAATACTATCTAATCCGCTGATAAAAATGGGTTTTAAATCTCCCAGTTCCTCAAAGGGCGCAGGCCCCAAAACTCCCTGTAAGAATTCTTCCGTCTTAAGTGCTAGCAGTTCATCGTTAAAATAAAAATAAACTTCCTGCTTCATTGGGTTGATTTCTCGAATGAGGATCTTTTCGTTAGTGTAGAGCCCCATAAAGATCGCCAGCAATTTGGTGTCTCCTGGAGCCAGTAAAAACTGATACTGGGCTTCACCTTCGTCAAGGAAGTGAGCTCCTGTCCAGACTTTGCCGTAAGCAGAAATATTTTTGAGCAAGATTTTGATATCACCATTAGAGCCGTATTCAAAAATAATGCCGCTAAGATCCTGTCCCTTATTCATAAAAAAATAATCTGAAATGGTACCTGCACTTTCTTTTATATAAAGATCTGTCGAGG
>CANFNN010000072.1 GCA_947448095.1 Bacteriovoracaceae bacterium
GCACAATTGTGTCATCCCATTTTTTCTGAATCTCATCTAACTTAGCTTTATGGTTAAAGGCACCATAAATTTCTCCTACACCAAGTGCCGCAGCGGCTGCATACATTAATAGTAGCGAAGCAGGTTTACAGGAGAATTGATTTTTTTCTTTTTTCGCCTTCGCTCTTTTTACAAGAACTGTCGTAATGATGAGCAAGGGAATCCCAATCGCAACAGCACTGGAAATGCCAGCACCTGTTGTTTGACCCTGTTTATTAAAAGGATTCTTGGTATCTGTGGGTGCTTTATTTCGTGCATTTTGTTCTAAGCACGCTTTATCGTCGCCGCAAGCATCAACAGTGTTATTCATGTTCAGAGTGTCGGCCGAGACTTGGCATCGACCCAGTGAAGTCCAGACTTGTCCTGCTGGGCAATCTTCAGCGAAGGCCACACTTGAAAATATGAGCGAGCCTTGCACCGGTCCCATCACAAGTTCAAAACAAAGGATGAGTGAGAGTAATTGCATAACAGTCTTCATAAGGTCCCCTAAGGAATAAAAATCGATTAAGTTATTATAATGTCTCACGTGAGATTCCCTCACAGGTTAGTCTTTGCCGGTTGAAATGAGGGATTCTAGGGGATTATGTATTTGTTTAATTTCAGCAAGTTATGAGATAAATTAAGGGTTCTCGAAGTCCTTCTTCTGAAGCTAGAATGTTGACTTATAAAGTTGGCAATATGAACAAGCTCCTTTTGATCGTTTTATTCATTTTCACCATGGCGGCCCAGGCCCAGACTTCTCGTGCCTTGAAGGTAGGGGATGTGCTTTTGCAGCCTTTAAAATGTTGGGCCTGCTCACTCATTGAGGCCGAAGAAGAAACAATTTATTCGCATATTGGTGTGGTTCTCGCCGTGTCTCCAGAAATCATTGTGGGAGAAGCCTTTGGCAAAGTCCGCAAATTAAGTCTTGCTGCCTTCAATGCCAAAACTGAACCTGGTCAAAAATTGATGGTCATCCGTTTTAGAAATGATGATTTATCTGAAGATATTCAGCAAGCGGCCGATGCCTTTATGAAAAACTTCGATGAAGATTTTTTGGGCGCACAGTATGATCATGATTTTCGCTGGAATAATTTTGATGAATCTGGCAGAGAAAAATTTTATTGCTCTGAGCTTGTTTCAAAATTGTTTCAGGGCTTTGTAGGAATAGAGACGCATGTGAAACGCATGCATTTTCAAACCAATCGTGATGGTTGGATGACTTTTTTTAAAGGAAATATTCCTGATAACGAGTGGGGCAATTCTCCAGGGGACTTTGAGCGCTCGGATCTTTTTTATCAGGTTGGTGAGTTGTGAAATTATGGCTTGAAAAGATCCATCTCGATCTTAAAGTTGTATGGAAACTCTCTCGCAATCAAACGACCTTTAAAGAAAACTTCATCGTTCACCTAGAGACCAAAGAGGGAATGTTTCTCTCAGAGATCGCTCCTAATATTCGCTACGGCGAAACTCCTGAAAAAATCCAGATTCAGTTTGAGCAGTGGCTAAAAACTACGGATATCGAAAAAATCTCAAATGAAAAAGAACTGACTCAAAGTCTTGATAAGACAAAACTGTTCCATGCTCTGCGCTTTGGGATTGAGTCAGCTTTTTTATCTTTGTTTTCCAATCGCGCCGGAGAAAGTTTGGGGGAGTTTCTCAAACTCCCGAGACCCATACCGGTTGCAACTTCTTTTTCCATGCCGATTATTCCTGTGAATGAGATTGCTGATTATTTAAAGCCGATCGAGCGATTCAGTTCTCTGAAAATTAAGGTCAATGCTGAGACCGCCGAAGAAATGCTGCTTGAAATAAAAAAACACTCGAGTGCCAAACTTCGAGTCGATGCGAATGAGGGCTGGAAGGACCTTGATTCTTTTCTTCGCTTTCACGCCACTCTTCAGGGAATGAATATTGAACTGATCGAGCAGCCCTTTCCTTCTTCAATGCAGGATGAATACAAAGAACTCAAAAAAATAACTCCCTATAAAATTCTCGCCGATGAATCCATTGAGGATGTTGGAGATTTTGAAGACCTAGCGTCGCAGTTTCATGCCGTAAATATTAAACTCATGAAAACGGGATCCCTGATTAAAGCCAGAGATTTTATTCTCAAGGCCAAGCGCCATCAGATGGAAGCCATGATGGGGTGTATGATTGAGACCACTATTGGTATTTCTTACGGTATGTTGTTCGGTGGTATGGTGGAATACGTAGACCTGGATGGATTCTTACTTGTGAAAGATGAAGCGTATAAACTAGTTTCTGAAGATCAGGGTATTTTAAGTCTATAAAAAAAAGGGCCCGTTTCCAGGCCCTTTCAAATTCAAAAATTTATTAAATCTTAGTGATGACCTTGTCCGTGTGCTCCGTGAGCATGGCCATGAGTTGTTTCTTCTAAAGTAGCTTCTCTCATACCCATGATCTCAACATCAAAGAAAAGATCTTTTCCGGCCATTGGATGGTTACCATCAACAGTGATTTCATCTGTCTCAATCGACATGATAGTGAAAACTGGTGAGTGTTGATCATTATTCACTTGGAATTGATCACCAATAGTTAGTTGAGCATCCGGTGGAAATTGAGTCTTTTTCACTTTTACAATAAGCTCAGGATTAACGTCGCCGTAAGCGTCAGCTGCTTTAACTTCAATTTTTTTCTTATCCCCAACGTTCATAAGCGCCACAACGTTTTCAAGACCCGGGATAATTTGCTGACTGCCTTCAAGGAAATAGAGTGCTTCATCACCAATTGATGAATCCAAAACTGTTCCTGCTTTATCTGTCAGGGTGTAGTGAAACCCGATAACTCTTTTCATACGATCTCCAATTTTATGGTGTCAGTTATATTTTCCTAACTATTGATAAACAAAGTTCTTTGTCGCGAGTCATATTTTCTATCTCGCTTGTGTCCATTTTGGCAAATATGTCTGAAACTTTTTGAAAGGCCTGAGGGTCCCGATCAAATCTTTTTTCAAGCGGCAGAGAAATATGAAACAGATCAATCAGATCACTCCAAAATTTATCCTCAACCGCTGCCAAGGCCACATAATTTCCATCTTTTAAACGGTAAAGAGAGTAGCACGGATAGGCGCCATTATGCAGAAATTTCGTACGCTTTTGTGACTGAAGTTCTTTGGACCAGAAAGGACTTAAAATAGACTCGGCCGTTTCATAAAGATAACTGACTGATTTGACGACATGGTTATTTTCCCGAGCTGCTAAAAGATTCGCCAGGATTTGTGTCGCTACTTGTTGGCCAAAAGCAATCCCTGCAATCGGAAAGAACGGTGGATCCACAATCTGATCATCCACGTGGGCCACATGAAGGGCCAAAAAACCACTCAAAGCTAGAGCGTTCAAATCATGCATGGCCTTGTTGTGAGATTTTGAGGCCTCAAGTTCAACCACGGCGAGTGGACGATTGAGGGCGGCTAAACTCTTATCATCAAGTCCAAGAGTTTCTTTGAGTTTGGGAGAAAGTGATAATAAGACCCCATCCGCTTCTTTCAGATAACCGGCAATAATGGTCTTAATATCTGGCGCTTTAAAATCAAGCCTGACGATTTTTTTATTTTCGTTGAGGACCCGGTACCAGTCTTCAAAACTGTCATCAAAATCTGAAAACGCTCCCGATAAAAAGGGGTCTTTATGTTTTTCATCTTCTATTTTGAGTACTTCATAACCGAGCTCACTCAAAACCTTGCCGGCCAAAGGCCCAGGTAAGCGGTGGGTGAGGTCTAAAATTTTGATTCGTTTACTCATCTTGATTGTCTTTCATTTTAAAAAGTTCACGGAATTTATCCAGACCCTTGCCTTGAACCTCACAAGTGGTGCTAGTACAGATTTGGTAGCTTTCACTATCAGCACTTTGATAGGTAATTACAAAGCGTGAGAAGAAGTGATTTCTCATTTCAAGAAACTCTGGCTTTTCAAGCCATGCAAGAGGGACTTCGACTTTGCGAAAAATATCTTTCGGATAAGTCAGTGCCCTTAAACCTTCGCCGTGCCCTAGAGGATTAGTCAGAGCAAACTGAGCAAAGGCCTGGTAGTTCTCTCCGAAAATTTCTTCCGGACTGAACTTATTATCTAAGACACTTATTCTGTTTAACAGGTGAATAAAAGTCATGACTGCCGAGCGGTAGGACTGATCAAATGTAGGTGCTACAAGATTATCAAAACCTGGCGTTGCAGCTTCCACCGAAGTCAGAAAAAGTTGTCCGTCTTTTAAGAAGTTTCCTAGAATAAAATCAGCAGTCTCAAGTGCGTTCTTTTTAAATGTTTCATTACCTGAAACTTCATAAAGTCTAAGCTGGGCATCGGAAAAATTCACATAGTCTTCAAGGTACAGAGACTGGGACTCAAGAGTATTCACGTGACGAATCACGTGTTTGCCAGTGCTCTTATCAACTACGATGAACTGTTTTAAACATCCTTCTACCGTTTGCTGAATGAGAGTGAGAGCTTGATTTTGAATTACATCAACAGGACAGTACTGAACCACGTCGGCCAGGGCCGAAAGCATCATGTAGTTCCAACCCGCCACACCCTTTCTATCAGTGGCCGGAGGCACTCTCATTTTACGCTGCTCTAAAAGGCGTCTTTTGATTTCTCGAATTTCTTGCCATCCCTCTTGAGTATAGTATTCACCCTTAAGTGTGGGGTTGAGTGAAAGTACGTTCAAGTGATGATCGAAGTTACCTTCTTTCGTGATATTGAAATATTTTAAGTATTGATCAATTTTTGATTTTTGCTCATCAGATGCTTCTTCAAAACTTTCTTCGAATTCTTCTTTAGTGAAAGTAAAATACAAACCTTCTTGACCTTCAGAATCTGCATCTTGGGCACTAAAAAAGTAGCCATCGTCTGAAACCATTTCTGTTTGGAGATAATCCAGAGTTTGAAGAATCCCGTCAAAAACGAGAGGAGCCGGATAAAATTGAGAAAGTTTTGAAAGAACTTTTAATAGCCCCGCCTGATCATAAAGCATTTTTTCAAAGTGAGGCACGATGAACTTATCATCCACGGAGTAGCGGTGAATCCCACCTTTGGCGTGGTCATACATACCACCCATCAGCATTTTTTCTAATGATTCAACAATATGCTGGCCTTGTTCCTTCGCGATCATTCCTTCAAGGATTTGCTCACAGGCCCATTCATAAAAAGGAAAATGCGGAAATTTAGGAGCTTTCCCGTATCCTCCGTTTGGCACATCAGCATAATTGGCCAGAGCGTTCATAATCGCTGAGGGAGCGGGAAAGTGGCCTTTGAATTCAATTTTCTTTTCAACTGATTGTGTTTTTTTAAGTTCTTCCACAATTTTATCAGCATTTTCGTATATGGTTTTGTCTCCAGTCGTGTGGAGGTTATGAATGTGTTTGAGCATCTCCATGAAGCTTGGCATCCCTTCTTTGGCGACTTTCGGAAAATATGTGCCCGCGATAAAGGGCTTTCCTTGCGGAGTGAGGAAAATGGATAAAGGCCATCCACCTCGACCAGTCATGAGAGAGCAGACGTTTTGGTAATAATTATCGAGATCGGGATACTCCTCTCGGTCGACTTTGATTGAAATAAAGTGATCATTGAGAAACTTGGCCGTCGCTTCATCTTCAAAAGACTCATGGGCCATGACGTGGCACCAGTGACACGAAGAGTAGCCAATTGACAAGAATATGAGCTTGTTTAGTTCCTTTGCTTTTTCGAGGGGTTGCTGGCCATAGGCCCACCAGTGAATAGGATTTTCAGCATGTTGCTTAAGGTAAAGGGACTTCTCTAGGTGTAATTTATTTTCGGACATAAAACCTCGAAATTTGGTCGATGGGCGGAACGTGGTACGTTATTAAGGTATTTATCTTCAATGGTTTAACTTGGCTTGGTCAAGGTAATTTGCTTTTGTAGACCGAGCAAGATATAAGAGAGGCGTATGGAACAAACGACCGGAGAGACTAGTGCATTAATGGCACTTGAAATCTCGGCGGAGGAAAAGTCGAAGAAATCTTTCTTCAGCTCTTTCTTCTCCACTTACAAAATTCCTTTATTCTCGCTTGTGCTTTTCGGTTCATTCGCTTTGCATGCCCTTTATCCCCAGTCATTTAATTTCGGATTTAAGCGACAAAAAACTTATCGCTTTAAAAGTGACTCACTGGGCTTTTTTATCGGAGACATCAGTTTCTTCGCTAATAATTCCTACGATGAAGCGGAAGCCCAAATGGTTCAGCTTTTTCCACTGAAAATTCAAAAGAAAGTTAAAAGAGTTATTCGGCCAGTTCTGATTCTGTGCGAGAAACACCAGCTGGATCCATTCTGGGTTCTCTCCGTGATGTGGACAGAAAGTCATTTCAAGCACGAATCAACTTCTAAAAAAGGTGCTCGTGGTCTCATGCAATTGATGCCAGCGACTTATATGGAAACACTTTCCTATATGAAGTCGAATAATATTCAAATAGAGTCAGACCGCGGCGAAGAATACCTTCGCTATCAGTATGGACATGCTTTTAATGAAATGGGTTACTCGAAACTAGTCGCAAAGATGAGAAACCTTGAAGTGGGGATTTTTTATCTTAAGAACCTGCTCGTGGCATTTAACGATAATCATTATTATGCAACAGTGGCCTACAACATGGGCCCTTATTGGACCAAAGGTCAGCTGAAAAACAATCTTCCTGTGGGAGAAAATAATCAGTATCTCAATAAAGTTCTAAAGAACTATTATCATATTACTAAAACTTTGAGCCAAACTACTAATGTCACTTTCATCCCGAGAATCTAATCTTTCTCAACATAGAGAAGCCTTATTGCACTTGAATTCGGAATTTTTTTTGATGCTTTCAGAAAGAAGGTCGCTAAGTTTAAAAATTCAAGAAATAAAGGGAAGCTCTGGTCGATATTATCATTTTGATCCTGAACGTGAAAAAAGTCTTTTTGAACAAATGAAAAATGAAATGAAAGGGGTTAGTTTAAAAGAGTTGCTCGCCTTTTCATTGATTATGGAAGACCAAGCTATGGCCATGGCCCCAGGCTCTTACCCGACCTGGTCATCCGGAATTCACCTCTCCGAGCCCTCAAAAGAACTCTACGCGATGATTAATCCCTTGCTCCTCAGAACAAATCATCCAGATCTTTTCACCCGCCTTTTACTAAATCCTGATTTTACCTTTTTAAAAGAGTTCTGATTGCCGAAGTATTCTTGAGTCTCTATGATTTGGTCTTATGAAAAAAGATCAAGTGATAGCATTAGATGGTCCCTCTGGGAGCGGCAAGTCAACTGTGGCCAAGATGGTTGCTCAGCAGCTCGACCTCATTTACATCGACACGGGGGCCATGTTTCGGGCCGTGGCCTATGGGCTTCAGCATACCGGAATTGACTTTACCCAGACTAAACTTACTCCGGCCGATGATAAATTGATTGAGAGTTTCTTTCATGACCACCGTTTTCAATTTGCTCCTCAGCCTGGTGTTTTGGTGATGCTTGATAATTTGAATCTTACGGACGTCATTCGTGAGCACCACGTTTCTAAACTGGCCTCCCAAATCTCAAAGTACAAAGTTATTCGGGACTTTCTTGCGCAGTGGCAAAGAAGTATCGTGAAAGACCGCCCGGCTATTTTAGATGGTCGAGATATTGGAACGGTGATTTTTCCAAATGCGATTGTAAAAGTTTTTTTGACTGCTTCAGCTCAAGAGCGTGCTCAGAGACGCTTTGAAGAATTAAAGGCGAGAGGCCAGCTGGAGCATGATTTTGAATCTATCCTGAAAGACATTCAAGAAAGAGATCACGAAGACATGACTCGTGAAATCGCTCCCCTGAAAAAAGCTGAAGACGGTATCGTTTTAGACTCGACTGGAAAGTCGGTGCCCGAGATGGTGGCGTTTATTGTTAACTTGTGGAATGAACGAAAAGGTAATTTATGATTCTGACTCAGGATAAATTTCAAAGCATCGTTAACTCATTTTCAAAACTCAGTCCGATTCTCGTTGTGGGGGATCTTGGGATTGATAAATATACTTTCGGAGAAGTGAGAAGAATTTCTCCAGAGGCACCAGTTCCAGTGCTTGAAGTAAGTAAAGAGTGGGACAAGCTGGGTCTTGCCGCCAACGTGAGTGATAATTTAAAAAGTTTAGAAGTGGCCTCAACTCTTTGCGGAGTTATCGGTGAAGATTCAAGGGCCAATTTAGTCGAGCACCTTTTAGAAGAAAGAGGTCTGAATACTTGGGGACTGATTCGAGACAAGTCGCGAATGACGACTTATAAAGAAAGAGTCACGACAGCGACTCAGCAAATTTGCAGGGTTGATTACGAAACGAAAGATCAGATTGATGAAGAGACTCTCAAGCGAGTAGTGGGAAGAATTCAAGATTTCTCCCAAACTCATTCAGGAGTCATTATTGAAGATTACGGCAAAGGTCTTTTTAGTGAGGCTTTATGTCAGCGCATTATTTCAATATATAAAGAAAAGAATTTAATTGTTGCCGTAGATCCTTCAAGGTCATCACCTCCAACTTGGTACAAAGGTGCCACGTTGTTTAAGCCTAACAAAGTTGAAGCCCATATTATTATTGAGGCAATGGGTTATTTTAAAGAAAGAAACCTTGAAACAATTGCAAAAATTCTCGTAGATAAGCTTCAGTTTGAAAAAGTCATTATCACTCTTGGTGCGGACGGTATGGCAATGCTAGACACGAAGGGTGACGGCAAACTGCAAATCATTCCTACGGCTGCCAATGAGGTGTTTGATGTCTCAGGAGCAGGTGACACTGCCATTGCTGCGATTACCTCTTCACTTTTGGCAGGAGCAAGCCTTGAAGAAGCGGCATGGGTTGGAAATTGTGCTGCAGGTGTTGTTGTTAAAAAACGTGGAACAGCACTTTGCTCAAAAGCAGAGCTAATTGAATACTTCCAAAATTTACGTCAGTTAATAAAATAATGCTCAATCCAGAGACTCCTTCGCAGGGACTTCTTTTTTTTGGCATGCTCTATAGGGTAGACCTTTACTCGGAAGAGTTTTTGATCAAAAAGATTGAAACTCTTTTCGGCAAGGTGATTTCATTTACTCCCGAATTTAATCCCCTGGCCGCTTATTACTCTAAAGAGATGGGGGAGGAAAAACTTCTCAAGCGGATTTTTCTTGTGACGACCTTGGCCTACCCTCGAGAATTCCTTTTATCAACTAAGCTCTTAAGTTTGGAGTGGGAAAGGGAGTGGGCGGTTAACTCGAAACGCATGGTGAATGTCGATTTAGGTATTGTTAGTCCTGAAAACTTTATTCTTGCGACGACCAAAAACTATGCCCACAGGGTCTTTTTAGGTCAAAATATTTTTGCAGACCTGACTTTTCAGTGCATCGATGGCCAGTACCAAAGCCTTCCTTGGACCTATCCCGATTTCACAGATCCAGAAAAAATCAATTTCTTCAATTGGTGCCGAACCTTTTTACTAATGCAGAGCAAAGTAAAAACAACTTAAACCTCAATCTTTTCAATTGATAAGGCCCCTGATACCCTTTTCGGCGTATAACCAAAAGGAATCCCATGCAAGTACTCGAGAGCCTTCTCGATAATTTTAAAACTGAATTGAATTCAATCCATAAGGTCGCGGACCTTCTGAATCTGAAGTCAAAATACATTGGAAAACAAGGACCGCTGGCGGATGTGATGAAAAACATCAAAGACGCTACTCCTGAAGAAAAAAGAACCCTTGGATCAAAGGCCAATGAGTTAAAAAACACCATCGAAGATTTGGTGGGGAAAAAGATGGTCGAGCTTGAAGTAGCCGAAATTAATCAATCCTTACTCACTAATAAAGTCGATTTTTCCCTAACGGATTCAGTCCTTGATAAAGGTCTCCAGGCCGCAGGTCTTCATCCAGTAACGATTATTCAGCAGGAAATTGAAGATATTTTTATCTCTATGGGATTTGAAGTTTTAGATGGTCCTCATATCGAGGACGAATTCCATAACTTTGAGGCCCTCAACATTCCCGCGACCCATCCAGCAAGAGATA
Organism: Bacteriovoracaceae bacterium; assembly: GCA_947448095.1. GTDB lineage: Bacteria > Bdellovibrionota > Bacteriovoracia > Bacteriovoracales > Bacteriovoracaceae > Peredibacter. The sequence continues at coordinate 10,018 of CANFNN010000072.1, forward strand.
TGCAGGATACTTTTTGGTTCGCCGATAAAAAACACTTACTTCGAACTCACACCTCAACCATTCAGGTCCGAGGAATGAAAGAGCGCAAGCCTCCTTTTCGTTTTGTAGGTCCAGGGAAAGTTTTTCGTTGTGAGCGAACGGATGCTTCACATGAAATGGTTTTTCATCAACTTGAAGGAATGATGGTTGGAGAAAATGTTTCTGTAGGAAACCTCATTTATTTCATGAAAACACTTCTCGCTGAAATTTTTAAGCGTGAAGTTGAAGTCCGCCTTCGTCCAGGATTTTTCCCATTCGTGGAACCAGGCTTTGAGTTAGATATCAAATGCCTTATTTGTAACGGAAAAGGCTGTTCGGTATGTAAGCACGTTGGATGGGTTGAGCTTCTACCATGTGGACTAGTACATCCGAACGTTCTTAAGTCTGGCGGTATTGACCCTGAAAAATATAACGGATTTGCCTTTGGCCTTGGTCTCGACCGACTTGTAATGATGAGATACGGAATAGATGACATTCGTCATCTGCATTCTGGAGATCTTCGTTTCAACTCTCAATTTAAAACTTTTTAGGACTATTTATGCTTATATCTTTGAACTGGATTAAAGACTTCGTTGATTTGCCAAATCTCGCACCCAAGGAATTGGGCTCACTTTTCACTTTGGCAACGGCCGAAGTGGAAGATGTCATCGTCAAGGGTGATAACCTAAAAGCAATTCTTTGCGTTGAGATCAAGTCCCTGAAGCCTCACCCTGAAGCTGACAAGTTGAATCTTGTCACGTTTGATTATGGTGGCGGGAATTTAAAAGAAGTTGTTTGTGGGGCTCCGAACGTGCGTGTCGGCCTTAAAGTCCCTTATGCCTCAATCGGCACCACACTGCCCAACGGTATGACCCTTGAACCCAAAAAAATAAGAGGCATTTTGTCTGATGGAATGCTTTGTTCAGAAACTGAACTTGGCCTAGGTGAAGGCAAGGGTGGTTTGATGGAGCTAAGTGCCGAAGTCAAACCTGGCACTTCACTTCCTGAATATTTGAATCTAGAGACCGATGTTATTTTTGACGTGGACAATAAATCTCTCACTCACAGACCCGATTTGTGGGGTTATTTGGGGCTTGCTCGCGAATTTGCTGCCGCTCATAAAAAAGAATTAAAAAATCGTTTTGATTCAAGTTGGGAAAAGAAAATTGAGGCGAATTTTAACCAGGTCAAGTCACCAGTGAGTGTTGACGTAAACCTTGAA
>CANFNN010000073.1 GCA_947448095.1 Bacteriovoracaceae bacterium
CCCCTTTATTAAACAAGAAGCAGTTGGAAATTCTTTCCCCCCTATTATTTCTCTTTGTACAAAAAAAACTTTGGGTATAATAAATGTAAGAAGTGACAGGATGTTGCTCTTACAGACACGGATGTCGAAAAAGAAGGGAGCCAAGCAGGGGCTCCCTTTTTTTATGTCCTCGAGTTAAAAACCCCTTCAATCCTTTTTATTTTTTATGCCGCTCGCGCCAATCATGGATTCGATTTTTGCTGGTCATGAATAGCCCACACACAAACAGAAAAACCCAAAACATTCCATAAAAGAAAACCACATATAGTCCTAGTTCATTGGGCATAGGACACCTCGCGACTTCATTTTAACGAAATTATTTTTGAGGCGAAAGATCAAAAAAACTGAGTTTTGCGCATTCATGACGGACTCAAATGCTAGCGACAAGACTTCACTTCATTATATAAGAAAACTGAATAAGCTATTCGCACTTACTCTGTTTCTTGTTTGTTCAAAGGTGATTCCTAATAAGAGACTTTAGAAGTTGTAATGCAGACCTAGCATCAGATCAGTATCGGCATCCGTGTCTGGAATGAGATTTACGGTGAGATTGACCTTGAGGAAAACCTCAAGGGGGACTTGCTGAAATTCGTGAAAAACACCAATTGTTCCGCTCGGACCTAAAGCTACTTTATCGCTGTTGTGATTATGCCCGTGATCGTGCTCTGTGAGAGCAAAACGACCACCGACTCCATAGAACCATCCAAGAGTCAGGTCGGGTAGCCTGAGATCTTTTCTTCTCCACGTATAATGAGAGGCCAGCTGTAGGTGATCGTTGCCTTCAAGATCATAGGCAAGCGTGGTATGAATCGTTCTGCTCTCGGTGAGGAAGTAATTTGCTGAGAGACCTGTGGGTGCGCCTAGTACCGCCCCTAGACCCCAGGTTTTGGCGAAGGCTTGAGTTGTCATGAGTGCGAGTGCGACAAGTATCGTGCAAATGAATTTCATGAAACCCCCAGATAAAAAGAACTATACGGGGGAATCCTGGGATGACTAGGAGAGAATGGAATGTCTCGAAGTATTGGTACGTGTCATTTAATGAAAAAGCTTAAGATTTTGTAGCTAACTGTTTCACAATTCACTAAAATAGCTCCTATGAAAGATCAAAAAACTCGTATCCTCCTGGTTGAAAATATTCACCCCGTCGCTAAAGAGGCGCTTGAAAAAGAAGGTTATCAAGTTGACTTACTTGCCCATGCTCCCAGTGAGGAGGAATTAATCAAACTATTGCCGGCCTACGGCGCCTTAGGGATTCGTTCAAAAACTGAGATTACTAAAAAAGTTTTGGATGCTGTTCAGAGTATTAATACGATTGGTTGTTTTTGTATCGGAACCAATCAAGTGGACCTTGTCGCCGCCAAGGGGCATGGAATTGCTGTTTTTAATGCTCCCCATTCTAATACGCGCTCAGTGGCCGAACTGGTGATTGCTGAAATGATTGCTCTGTCTCGTCAGTTGGGGGACCGCAACACCAAGGCCCATGAGGGTGAGTGGGTTAAGTCTGCCGAAGGCTCAAAAGAGGTGCGTGGAAAAACTCTTGGGATTGTTGGGTATGGGCATATCGGAAGTCAGGTCAGTGTCCTGGCCGAATCCATGGGACTTAAGGTTTGCTTCTACGATGCGATAAAAAAACTTCCACTCGGTAATGCTCGCGTGATGGCTACATTAGAAGAGCTTCTTCAGGAATCTGATTTTGTCACGCTCCACGTGCCAGAAATTCCTGAAACCATGAATATGATCGGCGAAAAAGAACTCTCGCAAATGAAAAAGGGCAGCTACCTCATTAATGCCAGCCGAGGCACAGTCGTTGTGATTGAGGCCCTTGTGTCTGCATTGAAAGCAAAACATATTGCTGGATGTGCAGTGGATGTATTTCCGGTTGAGCCCTCTTCAAATAAAGAAAAATTTTCTTCGCCCCTTCAAGGTCTCTCAAACGTGATCTTAACCCCTCACATTGGGGGAAGTACGGAAGAAGCTCAGAAAAATATAGGGATTGAAGTCGCCGAAAGTTTTCGCCGCTTCTTAAAGATTGGCTCTTCATCGGGTGCAGTGAATTTTCCGAATGTAGATTTGCCGGTCAAGCAGGGGACTTCAAGAATTCTCAACGTTCACCGAAATGAGCCAGGGGTTCTTGGGGAGATCAACGGAATAATCTCTAAAGCTGGGGCCAACATTGAGGGTCAGTTTCTTTCTACTGACGATAAAATTGGCTACCTTGTGATGGATGTCCATTCTTCTCAGGCCGATCAACTGGCCACAGACATTAATAAACTTAGCCGTTCGATTCGGACGAGGGTTGTTTCTTAGTGTTGTAGTAGATGTAGGGCAAAGCAGTCAGTAATAAAACTCCCATCATGATGAGAAAATAAATTTTATATTTCCACATGTCTCCAAAGCTTGAAACCAGGACTTCCTGAGGTTTGTCTTTGTGGTAGAAGATAGTGATCTTTGATCCGATAGGATGGCAGCCATCTTTGCAACTGTAGTTCGGGATAAACGTATAGGGTCTGTTATCGACAGCATAATCGATGGCGGGAGAAAGACTCTTTTCAACGTAGCTGCCACTGAGTTTATAAAATGTTTCGGATTTTGCCTCCACATGATGACCCACATTTGCGACTTGGGATTCGGCCGAATAGATAAAGAGAATATCTTTAAATGATAATATGAGCAGCCCCGCTGCCAGAAGAAACGAGTATAAAAGCGCAAATTTCTTTAAATGCATAAAAACCTCAGGCCAAATTATATAAGAACTCATATCATATACCCATTATGTCTGCAAAATCTAAGGCCCGTGATTTTCTCTTAATTGCTCCTCAATTTAAACTAGGTCATCTAGTCACTGAGAGCTTTCATCCTTTGACCAAGAATCTCTCTCAACTCGTGCATTCAAATGTTGGTGAGGCACTTTCACTTCTACAGATGGTAGACCGTGAAGCCCTTCATCTGATGAAAGAAAAATCAGGAATTATCTGGCAAATGGCCCAAGACATTCAGGCGACTCTTGATTCTGGTCATAAAGTCTTTATGTGTGGCTGTGGGGCAACGGGAAGACTCTCTTTGGTGCTTGAAACCTTGTATCGGCAAAATGTCTTAGGTACCGATCAAGTGATTTCCTTCATGGCCGGTGGTGACTATGCGCTGATTAAATCAGTGGAGAGTTTTGAAGATAAAGTTGAATACGGAGAAAAGCAACTCATCGAGCTAGGCTTTAATGAGAATGATTTACTGCTTTCACCAACTGAGGGTGGAGAAACACCTTTTGTGATAGGTGCGACGAATCTGGCCGCAAAGCTCTCAAAAAGGCGCCCTTACTTTTTATACTGCAACCCTGATGAACTTTTGATGCCTATTGAAAGATCAAGGGAAGTTCTTGAAAACCCCAAAATTCATAAAGTGAATTTAACCGTTGGGCCCATGGCGATTTCTGGTTCCACTCGAATGCAGGCCTCAACTGTACTGATGCTCGCCATTGGAATGGGGCTTTTATATAAGCATCCAGATCAAAATACTTTTGAGTCTTTTTATCAGAACTTTTTGCACCGATTAACTCTGACTGATTACGATATCATGCAGGGGCTGACTGTTTTGGAATCGAATCTTTATAAAGAGAAAAAGTTTCTTAATTACGTCGCCGATCCGCATCTCGCGATTAGTATTTTAACTGATACCACAGAAAGATCTCCGACATTTTCCTTAAGAGGCTTTGAGAACCGACTTGAGCCAGGGGCTCATCATTCTTTAAGCTATCTTTTTATTCCCGACTCTGAAGATGCTGGTCAGGGATGGAGCGAGCTCTTGTGGCGAAAGCCCCGTGCCCTTGAATGGTCTGAACTCGATGGAAGAATTGGTCTTTCTAAGTTAGTGGGTTTTGACATTTCAAAGCAAGGCCTCAAGGCCAGATCAGAGTCCGTTTCGTCAGTGAATTTTGAAGTACTCCATGCGAAGGGAAAAATTCAATTTATTTGTCAGGATGAGAAAGTAGAGTTTTTTTGGGGCGAAGATCAGCTGTTTAATCACCTGATGGTTAAAATGCTTCTGAATGCGCACTCTACACTCATTATGGGTCTTTTGGACCGTTATCAGGGCAATGTCATGACTTGGGTGAGGTCTAGTAACAACAAGCTGATTGACCGATCTGCTCGCTATATTCTTCATCTCTTGAAGGAAAACGGGAAGAGTGCAACCTATGAAGACGTAGTGGAAAAGATTTTTGAGGAGAGTGAAAATCTACAGGAGAATGATCCTATCGTGCTAAAAGTCTTAAAGCGCTATTAAGACTTTTTGTCGTTATCGTCATCGCCTTTCATACCTTTTTTGAAATTCTTAATTGATTCACCAAGAGAGCTTCCCAGTTGTGGCAGTTTTTTTCCGCCAAACATAAGAACCACAATAAGTAGAATCACAACCAATTCGCCCATGCCTAATCCAAACATATTAAATCCTTGATTCTGATATTTTATTAATAAAGACGAGACAGGTCCATGCCGTATTTTCCTGGGGCATAGTTTGCCATTCGGCTTAACTTTAAAGCGTTAAAGTCTTTTGATCCATTACTCATTGAGGCATAAGGAAAAATCGCAATTCCCCCGCGTGGAGTAAAGTCTCCCATGACTTCGAGATATTTTGGCTTCATGAGTTTGAACAGGTCCTTGCAGATTTTTTGAACACAGTCTTCATGGAAATCCCCATGATTTCTAAAACTGAAGAGATAGATTTTCAGGGATTTTGATTCAACCATTTCTTTATCAGCAATATAGTTGATAAAAATTTTAGCAAAGTCTGGCTGACCAGTCTTAGGGCATAAAGAGGTAAACTCGGTACAAATAAAGCTCGTCCAGGCATCGTTGTCTGGATTTTTATTAGGGAATTTTTCTAGCACTTCAGGGGCGTAAGTTTCAGGGTAGTCTGTTTTCGTGTTGCCCAAAAGTTTTACCGTACCCAATTCCTTGTCTTTACGACCTTCGGATTTCGATTTTTTACTCATGTTCGACCTCTGTATAAGCTTTGATTCTAGTCATTTAGCGCCATGTGTGGCAAAAGTCTAGCATGTCAGAAAAAATTAAAGTCATTCTAGGGCAACTTGGGTCCCCTAAAAGTACCAAGGTCAAAGATGTAAGGGATTATCTACGGGAATTCTTGGGCGATCCAAGAGTTGTGGATATAAATCCTTTGCTTTGGAAGATCATCTTAAACCTGTTTATTTTGCCTTTCAGGCCTAAAAAGTCTGCGGCTCTTTATGCCCGGATTCTGGAAAAAGATGGGTTTCCTCTGATTACCAATACGGAGAAAGTCGCCAAGGCCTTAAAGCCACTCTTGGACCCCAATTTAGAGCTGGATCATATCTTTTTACTCTCTCATCCCAGAGCGAATGTTGTTTTGGATGCTTGGGAGCAAGAAGATATTTCCACTCGTGCCCAAAGAGTTTTGGTTTTGCCTCAGTTTCCTCAGTACTCAGAAGCCACGATTGGGTCTGTGGTGGATGCCCTGGCCGGTCAGTTTAAAAATCGTGTGAATATTCCTACTTTTTCTGTGGTCAGCTCTTACCACCGCTCTAAGGCCTTCATTGATCATTCCGCCAGAAAAATTGAAGAGTCGCTCAAGGCTCATCCTGACATTCAAGAATTGGTGATCTCTTTTCACGGAATTCCCTTGAGAAGAGTGCTTAAGAAAAAAGACGTTTATCTTTTGCACTGTTTAGAAACTTACGAACTCATTAAAGAGCAACTAAAGCTCACGATCCCTGTTTCGATGACTTTTCAGTCTCGTTTTGGTTCGGAAGTTTGGTTAGGTCCTTACACCGATAAAACGGTAGTTAATAAAATCGAAAATGGTGTGAAGAAAATAGCTGTTTATTGTCCAAGTTTTGTTGTGGACTGTCTTGAGACCACAGATGAAATTGGTCATGAGCTTGCTCATGAGGTCCAGGAAGCTGGTGGCGCGCTCGTGCATGTTCCGTGTGTGAACTCTGACCCCGCTTGGATTAAAGACTATGCTCATTTTATTAATGTTTATGCCAACGGCTCTGAGGTTGAGCGCCAAGACCTCTTCTATAAGATCAATGCAACTCAAAGGTATGAATCAGTGATAAAAGAACAAACTCAACATGCTCCTGCTGAACTTCCTGTGGAATCGAAAAAAATATTAAAATTAATGTTTTTAACGATGTTCATGGATCTCATTGGCTTTTCAATCATCTTTCCTATGTTCCCAGCGATGGCCAAATATTATTTGAGTGTGGATTCAAATAACTTCTTCTTGAGTGGGATGATGAATCTGATTTCTAACATTCAATCCATTTCCACAGGATCAGGAAATGTTGGAATGAGTACCGTGGTTCTTTTCGGAGGACTCCTGGGTGCCCTCTATTCGTTGATTCAATTTATCGCAGCACCTTTATGGGGTGGGATTTCTGATCGCATTGGACGCAGACCCGTTCTCCTTATTTCTGTGTTTGGTTTATTCTTAAGTTATGTCATTTGGTTTTTTTCAGGCTCATTTACTTTACTCATCATTGCTCGTGCCGTGGGTGGACTGATGTCAGGAAATCTTTCGATTGCTTCGGCAGTAGTGAGTGACATTACGGACGTGAGAAACCGATCTAAAGGTATGGCCTTCATCGGAATCGCTTTTGCTTTTGGTTTTGTTTTTGGTCCGGCCTTGGGTGGAATTCTCTCGATGTATAACCCTATTGCTCATCATCCAGAGTGGGAAGCTTATGGGATTAACCCATTTTCAGCGGCAGCAGGACTTGCGGCAGTATTAAGTTTTATTAACTTTTTCACCATCTTTAAATATTTTCCTGAGACTCTCAATAAAGAGAAAGCTGCTGGTCATCCTCAGCGCAGTATTAATCCGATTAAGCTTTTTAAGCCACTTCCGATTAAAGGCGTAAATCTCACGAATATTAGTTATTTCTTTTTTATCACGGCGTTTTCTGGGATGGAATTTACACTGACCTTTTTGGCCGTTGAACGTTTAGGTTATTCTTCAATGGATAATGCCTACATGTTTATCTTCATCGGCTTTTTTATTGCGATGGTTCAGGGTGGATATGTTCGTCGTAAGGCGCATAAAGTAGGGGAACGTAAGATGGCGATGCAAGGTCTCGTCGCAATCGCACCAGGACTTGTTTTACTTGCCTATGCTCACTCACCACTCATGCTCTATTCGGGATTATTTTTTCTCTCGGTTGGATCTGCAATGAGTATTCCTTGCTTAACTTCGCTCGTGACGTTTTACTCACCCGAGCACATGCAGGGTCAAAGTTTGGGGATTTTTAGATCCCTTGGATCCCTGGGCCGAGTGATTGGACCTATCTATGCTTCTTTGGTTTTCTGGCGATTTGGGTCCATGTTTGCGTACTTATCAGGTGCGGTATTAGTGTTTTTACCAGCATTTATCATTTCGAAGCTTCCTCCTCTGCCAAAAACTGACGAATAAACGAGGGCACATGTTGCCCTAAGAATACCCATTTTCTGCAATCGAAATTCCCCTTTATACTTCTAGACAGAAGTATAAAGGGGAATCTCAATGAAAAAGTTTCTTATGGTCTCAGTCGTCCTAGCGAGTTCGCATGTATTTGCCCAAGGAGTTATCCCATCAGTGGATTACTCTCATTGTCAGCAGGCGATTGGTCTTTTTGGCCCACAATTAAATCACAAAGGTGAATTTGCTGCTGGTCCTGGGATGCAGCCAATTCCAGATGTTAAATCAATAAATCTGCCTGGTGGGGAGAGCGAAACCACTTACACCTTCAAAGGCCAAATGCTTGGTCTGAATGGCAGGCCACAAGAAACAAAATATAAAGTGAAGAAAGACAAAAACGGAATTGTGACTGAGGTGAATACTGCTCAGGATAAGATAGATTCGCAAATTGTGAATAGTTATAAGCAATCAGCTTTATCTGGTGCCATCTATTCGGGAGTTGCTTTTGATGGATTTGCCTATGATCCAATGGTGATGGTTGGACCTTCGGCACCGGGCTCACAAATGGCGGGGGGACAGTATCTTCCTCTTAGTAAATTATCTAAGGAGCAGGCCAAACAATTTGGTGTTGATCTGGAGGAGCTAAAAGCGCTCAAAAAACAAAAAAAACGTGATCAAAAATCCTTTACAAAAATTTCGGAAGGCTATTCGAAACTTTTAGAAAAATCTCACATCATGATTCCCAATGGAGTTCAAGTGCAGATGAAAGTTGAGAATGGTGTTTGTAAAACTCAGCAGGTTAAACAAATTGTTTTTGATGCCAAGTTAAAACAAAATCAAGTGGGTCAGCAGTTCAACCATGAACGCTGTGAGAGTGTTTTAAAAATCCAACAAAAATATGAAAAACAACTCCAGTCATGCGCCAATACGAACGCTCAGATGTTTAGTGAAATGAATTCTGATGGCGGAATGAATGGTGGTTATGCTGGCGGCATCGCTGGTGGTATTGGAAACGGTGGATACCCCGGTGCAATAGGTAATGTTGGCTTTGGCATGGGCGGATTCGGCATTGGACTCATGAGCGAGCCTTTTCAGTGTCAACAGTACTTCGGAGCTATGCCTCAAGGTGGATACGGAATGGAGTATGGTTCTGAGGGCGGCGCTGCGGGCGGCGGAGCGCGTGGATCTATGGGAGGATCTTTCGGGATTTCCAGCGGCAATGGTATTGGTTATTAAGTAAATAATAATTTATTCAATTCCTCCTGGTTTAAATCAGGGGGGATTTTTTTATGAAATCATCTCTTCTTATTCTTCTTTTTTTCGTCACACTTTCGGCATGGGCTCAGAAGTCTTCTTCATTTAATGAGCTTTCAGCAATAAAAAAAGAAGGAAAGGACTTCGAGATCAAACTTCGCGCCGGCACAAGTGATGCTCTTGTGATGGCCATTCATGGTGGGACGATCGAGCCTGGAACAAGTGAGCTGGCAGATGCCACTGCGGGTGAAAAACATTCTTATTATTCATTTACGGGTCTTAGGGATGATTATGTAAGTCTTCATTTAACCAGCACTGAATTTGATGAGCCAAGGTTGTTAGTCCTTACCAAGCAGGCCAAGAACTGCTTGGGGCTCCATGGACTAAAGGATGATCAAATTGATTTTTGCATTGGGGGGGCCAATGCAGAAAAGCGTAAGAGCTACTTTAAACTTTTGAGTCAGAAATTTCCCAAGTGGCGCACCTGTGAATTATGCTGTCCGCCTAACTTGGGAACAGCTTTAAAGAATGTCGTTAATCGATGCCAATCAGTTGGAGTTCAGATTGAAATGGGACAAAGCTTGAGACTAGAATTATTAAACAATTCGATTTTTTTAAAAGAGCTTTCAACCATGTTGCAAGCAGAGTTAGGCAAGAATTAATCAACCGTCGGTTTCATTTTGTGATCAACGGCAAAAATCACGGCATCCTTGAACAGCACCCAAAATTTTTCCGTTTCGGCCGGATTGGAATTAGGTAATTCAAGCGTATAAGTTGGAATATGTTTTTCTTTGCCGGCCCAATTTCCGAGGCTTCCAGGGAAAATCGGGTAGTTTGAAACTTTATAACCCGAAGCTTTTTCACTCATCTGTTCTAAAAGTTTGCTCGCATTCTTTCCTGCCTCTGCTCTGAGCGAGGGCCCGTCATAATCAAGCAGAGTCAAAGGTGCATGGACGCTAATCACTTTATTTGGCTTATAGCGAAGAATCAGATTCATCTGAAAAATCGTTTCTTGTTCCGAAGCCGAGCTATGGCCTGGAAACTTTCTTTTATCACTTTTGAGATTTCTCTTCCAAAGTTTTATCGCATCAGTGCGCCAGTCGGCAGTAGGGAAGTTTCTATTCACATCCACGCCACGTCCATTGGTTCGTGTCGGTTTCGGAATGAAAAATGAGTCGGGTGCAACCAGAGGCACAACCACAATAAGCTTGTCATGGAAGGTATGGTTTTTTCTAAATTCGTTTAATAAATCCCAGCAGAATTTAACCGGAGTAATCTCGTCACCATGAACGCCACATAAGACGAGGGTGGTATTCTCTTGCGCCTTCAGCGAAGTCTCATCTCCAAACACGGTCCAAATAAGGGGAGTCCCCATGTGCGAATTTCGGATGTGATTCCAGCTATAGTTCTCACAATTGACGTCGCCCCATTTGTAATCGGTGAATTTTACGCCCAAGGTATCACAATACTTTTTTACCACATCCGTTAAAGGGTACGTGACGCTTGGAACCTCAACTTGTGAGTGAACCGAAGTGATGATGCTGGCAAATAGCACGAAAAAGCGGAATAATGGCATGGTCACTATTTTATATGAAGGTTTATGAATAAACTAGTTATCATCACGAAAAACGAGAAGACATATTTTGTTGAAAGGCTGATTAAAGAGCTCGGCCAAAACGAGGTTGGCCTTTTTAACCCCTGGACGGATCTGATCTTACCAGAGGGCGAGCGCTACCTTGTTCGAACCACCGGAATTTATGGAAGTGATCTGGACTTACTCATGGCCGGAACTCTTCCTCCAGATAAGCTTATTAATCCAATGCTGGCCCTCAAAAGATTCAGATCAAAGTCCTCTCAATATACCTGGTTTGAGGAATTAGATTTTCCGGTCCTTCACTGGCTTCCTCTCCAAGGGACTGATGCGCTTACGATTGAGAAATTTTTTCGCTTATACCCTCGGGTTGTAGTTAAGCCTTTAGTGGGTCAGGGCGGCTGGGGAATCGAATCTCACACCTGGAGTACGTTTAAGACGTGGTGGAAAAAAAGAAAAGGCATTGATGAGAGTTATCTGATTCAGCCGTTGATTACCGGCGCCAGAGAGCTTCGCTATTTTTTTATTAAGAGTGAATTTTCAGTCACCTTAGAGCGAAAATCAAAATCAGGCATCGCTGCTAACTTTAAGCAGCAAGGGCAAGCTTCAGAAACTCAGCTGCCCTCAGAGTTTCAGGAAACGATTGATCAATTAATTGACAAGTCTGGTGCTCTTTATGGAGCGATTGATCTGTTGATTGATGATGGCCGTCTCATCATTCTTGAGCTCAACACCGTTCCAGGGGTGGAGCAACTCGAGCAAGTCTCTGGACTTAATATTATTCAAAAGTTTCTAACTGCCAATTTTTTCTGCCATAAAGACTAAAGTTTTAAGCTCCCAAACCGATAAGCATGATGATTAATGTCCATA
>CANFNN010000074.1 GCA_947448095.1 Bacteriovoracaceae bacterium
ATGTCGGATGTGAAAGAGGGGAAAGCTAGTCCTAAGTGCTATACGGCCATAACAGTTAAGCAGTAAAGCATACAGTTCTAATATACTTCTTGGCTGGATAATAGACAGCTCAATTAGTCAGGTAGAAAAGAGATGCACTTTTTTTGAAAAAATCTAAAATATGAAAGTATATAACTTATTAAAGGAGTCCATTTTGAAAAAGATTTCTCGCCTAGTTCTTCTTCTTGCTCTGGCCTTAGGTCATTCGGTTGAATCTCAAGCTGCTTTATTAATTGAGCCAGTTGTTGGTTACTCCTTTGGTAAGGGAACACTTGATATGACAGTTCCTGCGGCTCCCGCTACAAACACGAGTGCGACCAGAAGTTCCAACGGTAGCAGTTATGGTGGTCGTTTGGGTTATCAGAATTTTGGTTTTCAACTTGGATTAGATTATCTGGCTTCAAGTATGAAAGTGAGCGGTGATTCCTTTAAAACATCTGAATTCGGTGGCTTTGTGGGTTACGAATTTCCAATTCTTTTTAGAGTCTATGCTGGTTACGTTTTTTCAGGAACGGGAACGTTGGCGACGAGTACTCAGGATTACAATTTTAAGAATGGAACAGGACCCAAAGTTGGACTTGGATTCACTTTGCTGCCACTGCTTGATTTAAATATTGAGTATCGTTCGATCGCCTATAAAGAAATGGATATTTCAAACGGACTCGCAACTCTGAAGATGGATTATAATGCAGTCATGGTAGGATTATCTTTACCATTCACGCTTTAATTTAATATTTTAAGACATAAAAAAGGCTCCCTTGCGGAGCCTTTTTTATTTTCTTTAAATCTTTTCAGCCAATTGTTTTGAGCGCGCGAGTTTATGTTTTAATTTTCTTCCAGAAGCGAATCGTGGTTTGTTGACCATCGAGCCATCGCAAAGATTTCCAGAACTATCTAGTTCAAGTAGTGTGCTTAAGAAGGTTTGCTCACCTACAGGTTTATCAGCATTTTTAGCGTATTTAGCATAAAGTTTAGCCGATTTTTTACCTGGTTGATTTAAGTGCAGTTCCGCCAGAGTCTTTAAAATTCTATCTACGTCGGCAAGCTGGAAAGCGGCGATGTTGGTGTTGGCCACGGTTCCAATGCCGGTTGCAAGGCCAGTACCGAACATTCCAAGAACGACTCCTGCCAGTGGGTCAATTCCCGTAACAAGAACGACTCCGAGACCCACAAAGGCTCCACCTAAGGTGGCGGCATAAGTTCCGGCGACAATTGTCACTGGCGAGAGTGAAAGCTTAATGATGAGTTGTTTTCTGCGCTTAAGGTATTCATCCATACAGGTTTTTTCTGAGCCAATAGAAGCGATGAGTTCTTTCACCTCTTTGATTCTTACGGCTGGAGCTTCAATGACTTCTTCGTCGAGCATGATTTCGGCTGATTCAGGAATCTCTACAGCGGCAAAGCTGTTCAGAGAAAAAAGACAGCTGAGAGCAAGTGCTTTGAATTTCATCGGGCAACCTTTGAAAGAGTGGGGTAAGCCCGATTGTCGCACTAACTGGTTAGGATAGAGAGGGGGAAGGCATATTTTACAAAAACTTGGGGTAAGTGGTTCGAATGACAAGAAACTTCCTCAATAGATTTTTAAAGTGTTTCAAAAAAGAACGTTTCGCTGATGTGTCTTTCTACTGAATGAGCTTCGAGAAAATCTTTGGTAATTCATCAATATTATCCTGGAGGTACTCGATGTCACAAATTACAACTAATAAAATTGAAAAAATGATTTATGTCATACGAGGACAAAAAGTAATGCTAGATAGTGATTTAGTTGAGCTGTATTGTGTTTTAACTAAAAATCTAAACAAAGCTGTTCAGAGAAATATCGGTAAATTTCCCAATGACTTCATGTTTAGATTGAGTCGTAAGGAATTTGAAGATTTAAGGTTCCAGTTTGGAACCTTTAAAAATTCAACACAAGGCCGCAAATATCTTCCTTTTGTTTTCACTAAATACGGCGTGGTTGCATTTCTGGAGTGTTAAGTAGTGAAGTCGCTACGAATGTGAATATTTCAATTGTGAGAACATTTATAAAAATGAGGAAAATATTGGCCTCCGAGGAGTCATTAACAGACCGGCCAGGAAAACTGGAAGAAGGAACGGATAAATTATTTCGAATAGTTTTTGTGCGACTTGATGACGTGGAATATAACAACCCTTTGGTGCCCAAGGAACGTAAGCGAGTGGGACTTTAACAAAACAACTCTTATTGACTAAAGTTGCCCACAGCTTTGTCGATAAAATAGTATGAGAGCTTTTTATCTAATTCCCTTTCTCTTTATATCCTCCGCTTTTGCTAAGCCTTGTGGACTTGAAGGTACGATTGAAGAACGCATTAAAGATTGTGCTCAGGTCAAAGGCACCTTCGCTTTAATTGCGGTTTCAGAGAAAGGTGCAGAAATATATAGGGACATGAAATCCAAACTCATCTGGGGCAATCGTGTGGCGACTGATTTTAATCAGTACGGTTCGCAAAAGGCCTGCTCAGTTGAAGTTTCTGAATATCAGACTTTAAATACCCTTAAGTGGCGGCTGCCGAGTATCCGGGAATTTGAAGAAGCTGCGGCCCATGGCATGAAGAGTGCTCTTCCCAATATGGAGCATTCCTACTGGTCTTCCACTCCAGTTTTATCAAGAAAAACGAAGCGCAGACGCGCTAGGGCAGTAGGCGTATACGTCTGGGATGGCTTTGAAGAGAAGTCTGACGTTGGGGATAATCTCAAAGATGCGGCATCAGTTCGCTGTGTCGCCCGAGAATAATTTAGACTCCTTTGGTCAGGTGATGACCACTTTTGCCTACACCGTGAGTGGCATTGAAGTCCCCTGAGAATAATCCGAAAATAAGAGAATGAATAAATACAAAATCATTCTCTGCTCATTTTTTCTCCTCTCACTCAGTCAGGTCTTTGCGGCTTCTCACAAGAAGCCTCTAGCACTTGTTTGGAATGGACCAGGAGCATGCCGACCGAGTTGTGTTTTAGATGCTGTTCATGTGGCAAAAAAAGCGGGCTTCCAAGTTCGTTATGTGAATCCTTCTCTAACGGATTATTCCGTATTTAAAATTGCAAAACTTTGGGTTCAGCCTGGAGGAAAATCTGTCACAGCAGCGCAATCAATGAGTACAGAAATGCACCAAGAGATTGTCGACTTCGTGGCTAATGGCGGAGGCTATGTTGGGTTTTGTGCGGGTGCATTTATTTCCACTGCAAAAATTGGAACGAGTGGGGAAGATGGTTATGGAATTCTTCCTGGTGCAACTGAGCTACTAGTCAAACAAGGTCCAGAGAATTTGATGCTAAAAATCTCGACACCTAAATATGGAGACCGCTGGATGCTCTACGCCGGAGGCCCTTTCATTAAGGTAACTGAAGAAGAACTGGCAGCTGTGCAAGGTGAAGTGATTGCTCGTTATCCTGATGGTAGCATCGGGGGAATTCATGGTCGTTTTGGTAAAGGCAAAGTGGCAGTGACTGGCTTTCACCCAGAAGCAGATATTTTTTGGAAGTTATTTGATAAAAAAATTGATCGTGACGGAAGTGATACATTCTTTGCGGTTGATATGATCAGGTATGCGACCTCACCTTAAGCATCTTCCCAGTCTGGTGATTTCAAATAGATCGTATGCTTAACCAGCCAGTGTAAACCCAACTTCATTTGATTGAGTAGTTTGGACTTTCCTATGTCGGAGGGAATGATCCCTACTTTTCTTAAAAGCTGGTTTATCTTGTGAATTCTTTTGACCTGGTAGTCTTCTGGTGTGAGAAAAGTAATCGATAAAGAGATAGAAACTTCTTCACTCCCGTTCTCCACTAAATGCGGATCAGTATAACTAAAGAAGGCCCCACTGGATGGGCCCATCTCATACTTCACGGCTTTTTTCATTTTCTCATCAGTGTAGAGAGTCTTGGCCAAGCTGTGGACTCCGTGGAAAGCCTCATCTTCTTCTTGACCTACGATTTCTCTGTCAGTGTGATCCCAAAGCCACAAGGTCTTCTGACCTTTGATCTGGAAAAAATAATTAGCGTTAAAATCCCGGTGATAGGGCGTGACTCCACCTGGAGAGGTGATAAAGATCCACGCCTTGGGCTTGCACATTTTTGAGTCATGCCTGTGAACATTCTTTTCAATATTCGCCATGATTGTTTGAATAAGATCACGGTAAAGGGGATCCTTCTCAACTTCCATTAAATAAACAAATGAACCCGAAGCCTCAATGTTGTTTAAAGTCTCTTCGATGGTCATTCCCGTTTGAAGTTCGCGGGCCGTATCAAAAGGTTGAGTGCGCTTAAGCATAGCGCTATGAAAGCGAATTTTAGGACTTCTTAAGGCCAGTTTCTTGAGTTCCTCAAGCTGCAGAAGAGGATGATGACTAAGCGAGTGCTGAAAATTATGGTGCCTTTTCAGAGCATAGTCATCGACTGGATTTTGAATGAGTGCGGTCGATTTATTCACTGGCGTGTTTTAGTTCAAGTAATAGTTATTTGTCTAGGAAGAGAGTCTAAAAATAAGCATGCTAAACTTTGCATGTTTTTATGATATTCCAAATTGAGTATATGAGATTGGTTTCTGAATTGCATCTCACTCGTTTGAACTACAACTTTAAGGAGTCGCCATGTTTAAACTCGCTACAATTACTTTGATGATCTTTTTAATTCTCCCCGTCAGTGCTATGGAAAGCGTCAAAGGGGCAAAAAAGGATTTAGAGAAATTTAAACAAGAGATGACCCTTGAGTTTCATCAAGTGGAAAATGAGTTGAAACTTATGAGTGAGAAAGCCGAGAAAAAAAGCGACGCGGCCTACCGAGCTTCAGTCAAAGAGTTGACCGAAGCGCGTGATAAATTACGCTCAGACTTAGATCACCTGGAAGCTGATACCAAAGGGAAATGGAAGGAAGCTAAAAATAGTATTTCCACTTCGATGGCAAAACTGCATGCAAAAATCCAGCAAGGACTTAAGAAATAATGATATATATGGTGAATGACTAATTCATATCACCTGCACACTGAAATGTTCAAGCTTCTGACTCATGAGGGAGATGGTGCTCTATCCACGATCTCTCTGGATGTCCCTGGATATCCTTTTGGGTCAGTTGTTCCTTATTGTTTGGATGCCCACTTCGTTCCAAATATTTTGATCAGTCATATTGCTCAGCATACGAAAAACATTGGGGCCAATAATAAAGTCTCGCTCTTAATTAATGAGAGCTCCACTCAAACCAATAAACAAGCGCAGAGTCGACTGACTTATTTAGGTGAGGCGATCAAGGTTGAGGATGATACAAATATAAGACTGCGCTATTTACGCTATTTTCCAGCCGCTCAAGATTATTTTAAGACACATGGTTTTTCTTTTTATCAAATTAGGCCAACTAAGCTTCGCTACATCGGTGGCTTTGGAAAAATTTATTGGATCGAAAAAGAATCTATTCATCTCGAAAATATATTTAGCGCGGAAGAGGAACATAAAATTGTCAACCATATGAACCTAGATCATGAACAGAATTTGAAAGAGTACGCGCGCTATTATTTGAATCTTTCACTCTCAGCTGAAGAGAACGTTTTCATGAGTGGGCTTGATCAATTCGGATTGGATCTGTTGGTAAATGAAATGAAATACCGAATTGATTTTAAAAACGAACTTGTGAATGCCAGCGAGGCACGCTCAGTCTTGGTTGAGATGGCCAAAGTTGCGAGATCTTAAGAGTCAAGTTCCTTGCGCTAGAATTCAGAATAAACAGCATTCTCAAAACCCCACTCTCGTTTTAATATTATTTCAAGTTCACGGCAGTCAGGTCAAACTGATTGTCAGTTGTTAGAGAAGGCGGGAAACCAAATTCATTAGGAACAGAAACGTGAACCACAAATGACCATCTTCGGATGGTCATTTTTTTGTCTGCATCTCAAACCATGCTGGCTGATGACCATCTTCAAGGGGCATTTGAGATTGCTTTCCTAAAGTTTTAAGTTCACTTTTTACTTCTTTGCCTGCATGGGCCAGATTTGCTTGAAACAGTGATTCTTGAAGAGGATTCTATTGCTTCAGTGGCTCTCGATTGTTTACAATATCCCTATGAATAAACCATTTACGCCCCCCGCCAATGTGAAAGAAGTTCTCGAACGTTTGACGCCGCCTAAAACGGCCGTCATCACTGGAGGCATGCCCTATGCCAACGGTCCTCTGCATCTGGGTCACTTGGCCGGTGCGATCGTTCCGCCAGATATTATGGCGCGCTTTATGCGCATGTGGCTTGGCAGCGAGAATGTGTTGTTCGTAAGTGGAAATGATGATCATGGCTCTACTTCAGAAGTGGCGGCGATTAAAAGTAACATGCCAGTCAGAGAATTCATCGACGGAATTCATGAAAAACAAAAAACGACACTTAAGCGCTATGGAATTTCCTACGATATTTTTTCAGGCACTTCTCAGCCCGATTGTTTTGCCACTCACGTAGAAACTGCCCAAGAGTTCATTAAAAAACTCTCGCACAATGGAATGCTGGATAAAAAAATGGCTAAACAATGGTTTGATCCAAAGCTTAGTCGTTTTCTGCAAGACCGAAATGTGACAGGGAAATGCCCAAATCCTAATTGCACCAACGAAAGTGCCTATAGTGATGAGTGTGAAGTTTGCGGGACTCAGTATGATCCTTCCCAATTAATAAATCCTAAGTCGTCATTGTCTGATGCCACTCCGGTGCTAAAAGATACGGCCCATTTGTATCTCAACATGTGGAAAGTTTCTGATCAATTACTTGAATGGATCAAATCCAAACAAAATAAATGGCGCAAATGTGTTTTTAACGAAGTGTTTGAAACCGTTCAGCCAGCCTTTCAGTTTGATAATACCCATGAGCCGCTTTTTAAAGAAATGCGTCCCACACTGCCTAAGCATAAAAGCCGGTATGCTCCCGGAAAAAAAGTGGTTGTTCAATTTGAAAACAAAGCTGATTTTGAAGCTGCCCGTAAAATATTTGAAGAAAAAAGTATTCCTTGTCAGATTCTTGATGGCTGGGCCCACCGCTCTATTACTCGCGACGTCTCATGGGGAATTCCTATTCCTAAAGAACTGGATCCAGAGATGGAAGGTAAGACTCTTTACGTGTGGCCAGATTCCTTAATTGCACCGATTTCCTTTACTAAAGTGGCGCTAAAAAAATTAGGGCGAGATCCCAATGAGTATGAGCGTTTTTGGAAAGATCCAGGTGCACGGATTTGTCAGTTCCTCGGGCAAGATAACGTTTATTTCTACGTCCTCATGCAAGGAGCGATGTGGCTTGGGATTCAAAAAGATATTCATAAGCAACCTGAAGTAGGGGATTTTCAACTGACTGACGTCTATAGCGTGTTTCACCTGATGGTGGACGGTGAGAAGATGAGTAAGTCGCGTGGGAATTTTTATACCGCGAATGAACTGATTGAAGAGAAGGGCTTTGATCCTGATCAGGTGAGATACTTCCTGGCCACGCTGGGTCTGGCGGAGAAGCCTTCGAATTTTGATTTTGTGACTTTTCAGGAAAGAAATAAATTTCTTGCAGGCCCCATGAATGCGGCAATTGAAAAACCGATCTCGGCCGTTCATTCAAGGTTTGAGGGAAAAGTTCCGGAAGGGAAATTACTCGAGAAGGCCGAAAAAGAAACCATGAAGATCGTCCAGATGTATGTGAAGAATATGGAAAAGGGTGATTACATCACTCTACTGGGTCAGATCGAAAACTACGCTCGTTTGATCAATAGCTTCTTTGTTCAGTACAAGCCTCATGATGACCGAGCGGATCTCCAGGGACGTCAGGACGCGCTTTATAGCTCTTTCTACGTCTTAAAAAATCTCATGATCATGCTTTATCCTTTTGCTCCGCAAACTATGGATCGAGTTCGCCAGTCGCTGAATTTGCCCGAGAGTGTTTTCACCCTTAGTGAACTTGGAACAGGCCTATCTTTTGGCCAAGTTATCGGTGAGAAGCAGCAGTACTTTCCAGCAGTAGAAGGGGTTTCTGCCGAGGAGTAGGCCATTTTGTATATGACGGCATACTTTTAATCAATGTTGCTTAGTCAAAATTCTTAAGCCACTTGTGACTCAAAAATTTTATCCACGAGCTTGAATAGAGCAGTGATCGTGAATGGTTTGGCCAGGTAGTGATAGTTATTAAAATCGGCATTCATCTCGTCTGGGGCAAGCATCGATAACAGCACCACCGGCATTGCGGGAAACTGTTTATTAATGGCATTGATAAGTTCAGCACCATTCATATGAGGCATGGAATAAGCAGTAATCACTAGATCTACTTTATTTGTTCTTAAGTAGGCTTCCGCTTCTACACCATTGGAAGCTGTCTCTACCTGAAGACCTTTTTCAGTGAACTCGAGATGCAATAATTCTCGGATCTCGTCGTAATTATCAACTATTAAAATTTTCTTCATAATTACAATCACACAATTTTTTTTTAATTTCGTGATCCATTATGAAGTCTATCTAAACTGGATAAAACTCTACAACTATTGAACGGCCCCAGATATTGGCCTAATTCTTCTTAAGTTTATGTCTCACTTACAAAGAGTTTAAGCGATTACTTGGACAAATCATGTCTTGAGGGGCAACTTATCTTTTTTCTATTTTCCCATCGGGGTACTTCGCAAACTTTTCAATCTTATCCCCGTGAACCATATCATTTCGAGGCCATGGCCAGCCACCAAACTCTGTACGCTGATAGTCTTTAAAAGTCTGAGCAATCTCTTCTCGAGAGTTCATAACGAACGGCCCATGTTGAACCACTGGCTCACCAATCGGTTTGGCTTCAAGAATAAGAAATTCAATTTCACTGGATGTTGCCTTGATATTAAGGTCGACTTGACTCTCAACCATGAGAGATGTTTTGGAAATCACTTTTTCATTATTTATTTCAAAATCTTTTCCTTCAAAAAAATAAAGCGTGCGGTTAGTGATTCCTTTAGAGCGAGGATACTTAAAAGTTCCTCCTGCCTTTATTTTGACAAGCAGAATGTTAACTTCGTTAGATCGGTCTCCGGCCCAGCTATCAGGGGGCGCCTCATGGAAGCTCTTGCTTTCGAAGTCTCCACAAATTAGGCTCACTGTAGTGAGTTTATCTGTACTCTCAATACTAGGAATTGCATCGGCCCAAAGCATTTTGAAATGCGGTTTCACCATTTTATTTTTCTTAGGAAGATTAAGCCAGATCTGAAACAGCTCCATCGTGTTTGGTTGATCTTCTCTCAAAAGCGGAAACATCTCTGAGTGCTGAACGCCCGAGCCAGCAGTCATCCACTGAACATCTCCCTCGCCGTACCTTCCGGCAGCTCCTAAGGAGTCAGCATGATCCACATAACCCTTACGAACAATAGTGATAGTTTCAAAACCGCGGTGAGGGTGAACAGGAAAACCGGGAACAGTGTTTCCGTGATAAAGCCTAAAACCGTCTTTGACTTGAAAATCCTGGCCCATATCGCGACCTTTAAAATGTTTCGGGTCAATTGCTCCGTGGCCTATACCCTTTGGGTAAAGGTCGTTATGATGAACACAAAAGAGAAATGGTTCTTGAACTGGCCATTGAAAGTCGATAGGGGTTTTACTTTTAATCATTTTAACTCCAAGAGCATTTTTAGCGAAAGCACCGAAACTGATGAGAAAAGCAGTTAAGGACTTAAGGAAGGATCTTCTTTTCATAGAGATTGATTATAAAGCAATTAGGGTAGGGTTCCGAGAGATTTTTTATAGGGCCAAGTCAATTTTTGAATTTATTTTAAGCAGGTTATTTATTTTAAAAATCATCTCATTCATCTGATAGGGCTTAGAGAGGAAATGCAATTTTTCTTTTAATTCATTATCAAGAGGGGGGATAAAGGCAGTGCTCATGATAATAGGTAAATCTGGATAGAGTTCTTTGGCTTTTTTTGAAAACTCGATTCCGTTCATTCGAGGCATCCTGAAATCTGTAATAACCAGATCAAATTGAGTTTTACAAAGAGCTTCCAGCCCTTCAATCCCGTCACAGGCCATCACCACTTCAAAGTGGGCGTAGGAGAGAAACAATTCAATGACGAGTCTTAGTTCCTCGTCGTCTTCCACAACTAATATCTTTTTCATGGGCCGAGTATTGATCAATCTGAGAAAAGTTGGAATAACATTCTTCCGATACAGTCGCTAAATGGGCCAAATTTATCTTAAGGAATCCAGTCTACCAATAATATCTCTTACTTGAATCAAAGTAACAGCCCGGCTCTGGGTAGAAGTTTACACATTGAGTTTTGATATAATCGGGGATGGTGAAGCTGCGGTAGTTTTCCGCGTAATCCACCTGACATTTCATTTGCGCCTCAACAGCACTTCGGCAGCGGGTGCCCTCGGTATTGGCCTTGCCACAAGAGATGAGAAAGACTAAGAAAAAGATCTTCATTTCTTAAGCCTATCAGCAGGGTTAGACATTTATTGTCGCGAGATAAAACTAAACTTTTCAGGATTTCCGACCGAAGAGCTTGGACATTTATCCAAGGTTTGTTTTCATGCCTAAGCATTTAGAAGATAAGAGTAAGCTCCAAAGGCAAAATCAGATCAAGCGAATACTTTCTCATACCTGTTCGGCTTCCGCCCTGTCGATCACCGAAATTGCTGATAGGCTCAATCTTCAAGGCTTTAACATTAATCGAAAAACTGTCGAGCGAGACATCGAGGATATATCTAGGGCCTATCCATTGTGTGAAGGTGACTCGAATCCTAGACGATTTTATTTTGATGGTGAGTTCAAACTGGATTTTGAACTGGTCTTTAATGAAAACCAACTTCAAACTATTGTACTCGCGCTTCAAACCCTGAAGCAAATGTCACCGGGTGTTTTGAAGTCCCTGTGCTCTGAAGTCGAAACCACCCTCGTGAGTAAGCTTCCCAAAGCCCTGAGTCGTGAATTTGATCATCTCAAAAGTATTTCCAATGCTTCACCCACTGTTTTGGGGGAAGGCTCAGATATTGATCCTGGTGTGCTTCAGACGGTTCTGATGTGCCTAAGAAAGGGGAAAGTTTTTGAGTGTGAATACACTTCAGTCGAGGAATCTCGGGATGCCACGAGAAAAAGATCCTTCGCTCCTTTAAAACTTCATTTTGCA
>CANFNN010000075.1 GCA_947448095.1 Bacteriovoracaceae bacterium
CGAATTTATTTTTATTACCTTGCTTGCACCCTTCATCCTGACATTTGTTTTGATGGAATCAAAGATTACGAAGTTGAGTTACGAGTTAAGACAGGTAAGCATGGGGATTTAGATTTTGACTGTAGTTTAGATCAATACACGAGAAAAAAAGAACTAGTGATCCGTCTATGCGCGCCTATTGGGCACAAAATAGAACTCAAATCCCTCATGAAAGTGAAAGACAATGTTGTTATCCTTAAGGATTAAACAACACCGTGTTTTTTAGCGACTTCATCAAAATACATCATGACATTTTTCGCCCACTGGCGCTTCTCTTTGTATTCTCCGGGATAGAAGCTTTTCTTAAACCCGTAGGCGACTACATCTTTTAAATGCTTCATCGGCACTTCAAAGTTGTTAAGAAGCAGTCCGTATTCATTCGATACCGTGGTGTTTGAGACCAGACGGTTATCAGTACAAATTGTAAGCGACATGCGGTTGGCAAGCATGTGTTTAACGTTATGATTTTTAATATCTTTAATTTCAGGATTGGTCTGAAGGTTTGATGTCAGACACACTTCAATCGTTGTGCGTTTATCAGCTACAAAAGAAATAAGATCTTTAATGTATTTACTCTTATCAGTGATTTTAGGGTCAACCACTTTTCCTTCATCAAATAAATAATAACCGTGACCAATTCGATCAGCATAACATTCAGTGATGGCCTGAAAAATACTCTCAGCACCATAAGCTTCACCAGCGTGAACTGTTTTATGCATAAAGTTTTTATGAGCATAGGCATAAACTTCATGAAACTTTCCACAAGGGTAGCCTTCTTCTTGTCCCGCTAAATCTATTGAGACAATCGGAATCCCTTTCTCATCGCGAATCTTCACTGCACCTCGAACCATTTGCAAGGCCGCAGCTTTGACGATTTCAATATGCTTAGAATATTCCATGGTTTTATAAAAACCAGAGTAATAAGGAGAGTAGCCTTTAGGACCAAAATTTCTCATGGCACAGCTAATGATACCGTAGTGAAACTCAGGACGTTTGCCGGCCTTCACATCGGGACGGTTATTGTGTTCTTTTTTAGCGCGCTCAAGACCTTTATAAGAAGCTTCCATGACTGTTTCCATGGTCAGCCCGGCCTCAACATCCATCATCAATTGTGGGGCAAATCGAGGTTCAATATAATAAACGTTTTCATTTTGGTTATCGATCGCAAGCTCATAGGCCACACGTTCAATATTTTCCAAGTCTCGAAGAGCGGCACAAGTGTACTGAAAACCGTGAAGGTACTCACCCAGATTGGCGTAAGCAGTTTTAAAAACTAATTCACGCAGACCTTCCTCAGTATAAGAGGGCATCTTGATATTATTTTTTTTCGCCATCTCAATCAGTGTGGGGATACGGAGGGATCCGTCCATGTGAAGGTGAAGGTCAGATTTAGGAATTTCATGGATAAAGGCGTCAGAGTATTTTGTCATAGTGGAAACAAAATACTCCGACGAGAACTGTTAGGAAATATCTTTTTCGATTAGAAGCGTGATTTTACTAGTTTAGAGTTATCAAAACCGTCTTTTTGGGCCAAATCTAGGTACTCTTTAACCACTGTCTCAGGAATTTCAACTGGCGAGCGAGACATGAGCCACAGAGATTTGCGGTTAATAGACCCAACCAGTACGTACTCATAATTCGGATCAAGTTTCATGATGTTGTAATCACCCTTAACTCGGAAGAGGCGAGTAAAGAACGAGTTAAAAGTAACGATCAATTCAGCATTAGTTGTCGGATTCGTGATCACGGCCTGTCCACTGATCGTAGTTACACCCTTCGTTTTTAAACAAGTATTGAAGACGCTGATGGTTTTAGCGTTGATGATTTCATATTCGGCTGTCTGGCCTTTACAGTTACGAGTAAAGAACTGGGGAAGTGAATAATGGGCATACCATTTACCCACATAACGAGACACATCGACATTTGAAGCTGTGGTAATCGTTTGGGCGATCGAGCTCATGGAGAGACTCAAAAACAACAGTGCAATTAACTTTTTCATAACTTCCTTATGGTTAGATAACGAGTAATTATTTTGTAGCAAAGAAGCTTTCTGGTAGCCATCGACAAAACTTGAACAGATAATCTTGCTATGCTTACCATCTTCATAGACGCCGACGGATGCCCAGTCAAGGACGAAACCTATAAGGTTGCCGCCCGCTATCAAATGAAAGTGTTTGTCGTGGCCAACAAAAGAATCACTATACCATTTCATCCTACTGTGGAAATGATCGTGGTTAATTCTGGCCCCGATGAGGCAGACAACTGGATTGCTGAAAACATCCAAGAATTTGATATCTGTATTACAGCGGATATTCCGCTGGCCGATCGTTGCTTGAAAAGAAGTGCAAAGGTCCTTGGCGTCCGAGGCGACGAATTCACTGAGGACATGATAGGCGATGCACTGGCAACGCGTGAATTGATGAAGGAATTACGCGAAATGGGACAAGTCGGTGGAGGTCCTCCACCGTTTGAAAATCGAGATCGTTCACAGTTTCTTTCAAATCTTGACCGCATCATTCAATTGATAAAAAGAAAAATACCCAAGACCTAAATGCAATAATAATGGCCACCTTGCGATGACCATTATCAACTTTAAGCTTTAATTACTTAGAGCTCTCGGCAATAAGACCTTATCAACTTCACGAGACATTCACACATTGTTTATCCTGAAATTTACCTCAAGATTATTCGCAGCATTTGGCTATGCGAATTTTCAAACACTAAGTTCTCATCTTAAATTCTAAAAAAAGGTGGTGCACATGGAAAAGTGGACAACTGAAATGATTGGATCTCATATTGGTAAAACTGCTCTCATCACGCAAGGATGCGAGGGAAGTGGACTTGAAGTGGCGAGAGAACTTGCACGACATGGAATGCGCGTAATTATTTGCGCAGAAGATGTTGTTCAGGGTGAACTCGCAATCAGAGATTTGAGATCGAGCATGTATGGAGCAGAAGTTTCTTATGAGCATGTGGATCTTGATGATCTCGAATCAGTAAAGCACCTGTCAGACAAAATTTTAACGGAATATTCTCAAATTGATCTTTTAATAAATAATGCGGATTTTTTACCCCCTGCCTTTAAAACCAATTCGGTTCAGGGACATGAATTGATGTTTGCCAAAAATTATCTCTCCCAATTTTCACTTACTGCTCGATTATTTCCTCTGTTACTTGCAGCGAGGGAAGGAAGAGTTATTTTTCAAAGTTCACAGGAGCACCATAGGGGAGTCATTGATTTTTTCGATTTAAACGGCGCACTTTATTATGAGCCCCATAGGGCCTATGCTCAGTCAAAATTAGCACTGCTGACTTTTGCCAAGGAATTAGACCGCCGACTGAGGCTGACCGAAATCGACCTAAAAAGTATTCCCGTTCATGCGGGTGGTTTTCACACTCCTTTTCTTGCAAAGTTTTTGAACTATGCACTTGGCCAGACGCCGCTTCAAGGGGCACTTCCCATTTTATTTGCAGCGACTTCTGAGGATGCGAGAGGTGGGCATTATTATGGGCCAGATGGTTTCAAGGGAGCGTGGGGGGATCCAAGTGAACTTGAATGTGCTGATTTGGCGAAAAATATACAAGTTGCTAGTAAGCTTTGGGAGGTTTCTGAGGCGATAACGGGATTAGATTTTCCAGTCAGAGATCTGCGAAATGTGCTTCCCTTTCAGAATCGTGATCACTTTCAGCCGGGTCATTTTATTTAAGAACACTCTCTGTGTATTCTTTCCACTCTTCGTCGCTAAATTCATGCCTACGATTCTTTTCGGATTGCTTTTTGACACACCAATCTTGAATCGATGGAATCGGGGTACCTTCCTTCACGCCCATTGAAGAAAGCATGTTGCTGCTTTTGGCATAGGTAAGGGAACAAAATTCTTCAGGTGTCTTTTTTTTCCAATCCTTCATCTCATACAACAAGACAGACTCATGACGGTTGTGCCACGAAAGAGTTTCTTTAATCTCAGCTTCGACTTTTTTCATCGCCACTTTTGTAGTTTCCTGACTCATCAGGTGATCTTCTAAAGCAGCATCCCGTTTGGCTTCCAGAGCGGTTAATGCTTCTGCTTTAAAAAGTGGTGGGGCTTTATAGGCAGAAAAATATCCACTGTTCCAGCGCTCTGAGTCCTTATCTTTTTTGATAATAGTTTTTAAGTGGCAATGAGCGAAGTCATCTTTAGAGATCGCTTGAAACACTTGGGCGCGGCAAGCCTCTTGATAAATTCTCCAGGAATAATCTTCACTATCGAGAGGCTTGTTGGCCATTTCTTTTGGAATGGCCTCACTAATCGATGTTTTCACAATAGATTCGATTGCTTCGGGAATACCTTTTGCCTTCTCAATCATTTTCAGCTTTAGGGCTTCATCATTTGCAATGAGAATTCCCAAACCACTTAGAACTTGATCCCTGTTCGCTTGAGTATCTGGAATTTGTGCTAACGAAAGGGCTTCGGCAATACGATTAGAAGAATTGGTTTGACCCGAAGTCATAAGTTTTACGGAGCATTTTTTCATTTCTTCATCCTTTGGAGGATAAGAAAATGAATCCGCACAGGCCTTTGAAACTTCTTGAGCACTGAATGTCTGTTCATGAAGGGAATCAGATATTTTTTCAAGGATACTGTTTTGGGCGAGTTTTAGTTTCTCTTCCGAAATAGGTGAGCAGGATTTGACTTCAATATATTCAATTCCTTTGGCGACCTTGGTTTTAATGAATTCATATTTTTTGGGACATTTGGTCTTAAAGGCCTGAGCATTGTAGCGGTAGGTACTCATGGATTCAGCGAAATCTTCCCACGGATTTGTCGCCCCATATTCAGTAATCTGACACGCATTCGGATCAGCAGTCCAATTGTCTCCGGTTTTTACCCAAGAGCTTTGCGCTAACCATTCCGGGGACTCGTCCAAATTTCCTAGCTTACTTGATACGTTGTGCGAGGATTCATGAAAGATGGTGTATTGCTTTTCTCTGGCAGGTTCTGTATCCCAAGAATCAAAAAGCATCACGACAGCATTGGCCACAACATTGGAGTCGTAGTTTTTAAGCGTATAGCCACGTTTAAAATGAGTCAGTCGCTGATTGTCTTTGCCTAAGGGAATAAGATGCGCAGGAAGATCTTCGATTCCCATTAGAACATCATTCATTTCAGCTTCTGTGAAACGGTCAGAGTTTTGAAAGGCAAACTCTGAAGAATTGAAATGATGCTTTAAATTCAAATAGAGAATTTTCTCAGACAGTCCTTTGCCCCATATCTTTTCCATGGCACATCTAACTTTTTGGCATTCCGGATTTATCTTATAATCAACCTGAAAGTTTTTTTGTAAGTCAGGTTCGGGGAAAATCCCGAAGCCATCTTTGGCCGTCGTAAAATTTTTAAATGCTTCGATGAGAGCAGGACTTTCGTTTTGAAAATTAACACCGTTAATTTGGGCATTGGCCGAACCAGCTGTTTTGGATTTAATGAAATCATCTAAATCTTTAGCACTAGGCGGGTTAACTGTTTTACAGGGAGCTTTTTCGATTTGTTCGGCATTGGCCCCATGCCAATCAAGAAGCTTTTGCAGGTCTTTGATATCCACTGTAGGTACATTTAAAGGCACGCAATCATTACTGACCTGGGCCCAAGCGGAAAAACTGATCAGAGCTAAAATGAGAATCCCACTTTTCATGGGAGCCTCACTGAATAAATGGTTTTAGATACTGGATCAATAATGAGTTCTGATCCCTTTTCTTCGAGTTTTAAAAAACGGCCGATACTCTTTCCTTCTGTGGGGAAGGGAGTGAAGTTTTTCAAATTTATGTGCTTTTGAAGAAGTATAAGATCCGGTTTCTTTCCGGTAAAAGTATAATGAAGGGAAGTTAAAACATTTGATTCAAAGGTCAATTCAAGCGCGTATTTCAGACCATCTTTTTCCCAATAATATCTTGTTCCTTGAATATGTTGTGCTTTACCCAGATTCTTTTCTACTTCTGTGAGAGTTGTCTGGCGTGTTTTGAATTCGCTGATGGGCTTTGGAAGAAAGGTTTTCACTTCCTGCTGCCAGCTGGAGTTAGCGAAGACGTTAAGACAAATGAACAGTGCAATGAGTCCAATTCGATTCATTCTGACTTATCGGTAACTTATCAAAAAGGTTTAGTAATATTGTTTGGCCCTTTTTTCTTGATTGGTATCTCAAACATTTAGTCGATGCATCGTAAGGGAATAAATTTTTTTTCATCTGGAGCCATTATTTTTCTCTATCCGACGTTTGCCCTATATCTATCGTTAGAGAAAATGATAAATAATTTGAGAACTTTTTATGAGTGAGGTATTTATGAAGTCCCTGTTGGTGTTAATGGTTTTATTCTTTTCTCAGATGGCGTTGGCCGATATTTCACTTGAGGAATTAGGCGTGAATGCAGAAGCTCCAAAAAAAGAGCCTAGTTTTTCTGCTTCTCAAATGCGTTTGAGAACTGAAAAACTCAAAACCCATGAAGTCTTAGGATTGATTACGCTGGGAGCTATGACGGCGACCTATTTTACCGGCGGAAGCGCTATGGATAACAACACGCACATGTATTTAGGAATGACGACTGCTGCCCTTTATATGACAACGGCTTATTATTCCTTAACTGCACCTAAGCCAATGGGTGTAGTTGATCGAGGTCGCATTAAATGGCACAAGGGACTTGCTTGGGTCCACTTTCCGGCCATGATCCTTACGCCAATTTTAGGTTATATGTACAAAAGACATGAAGAAGATGGCAAAAAACATGGCTCTTTAGAGAGTCAGCATTCTACCGTCGCGACAATTCTATATGGATCTTTTGCTATTTCTGCAGCTCTAATGGTTGTTGAATTTTAAGGAGAATTAAATGCAAACTCTTATGGCCTTAGTTTTGAGTCTTGGACAAGCGACCTACCATGTTAAATATACATTTAAAAATGTTGAGGCCACAAGCACTGAAGTAAAAGGTAAAATCAATTGTGATGAGAAAGTCTGTGAGTTTCTTTTGGCTGTTCCGGTAAAATCCTTTTTATCCAGTGACTCGAACCGCGATTTGAATATGCTTCAAGTTACTGAAGCTGAAAAATTTCCGGTCGTTACGGCGAAAGGAAAATTTGGAAAAGAAGTTTTGGCACTTGCTGACGCAAAGATTGAAGCATTGGTGGATTTTCATGGGGTAGCCAAAACGTACACTATTTCACTTAAGGATAAGGCGCAAAAAGCGAATCTTATTCTTGACCTTGACGCCCATAAAATTGACAGGCCGTCATTGTTCGGTATTAAAATTAAAAATGAAGTACCAATGGACTTTGATTTAAAGTGGAAAGGTTGATCTTCGCTGCAACTTTACTCACCAGTTTTCTGGAGTAGTCTTCATATAAGCCAACCTTACAAAGGAGTAAGTATGAAGATTTTAATTGCGGCACTTTCACTCATTGCTTTGAATGCCTTTGCTGTGGACAATTTAACTGACATGAAACGAACTGCCACTGAATCCATCGGCAGAGACATTTCGGACCTTGAAGGCAATAGAACTTGTATTGAGAACGCTTCAAACGTGGAAGCTTTCAAGGCTTGTAAGTACCATCTTGGATCAAAGATGAGTCCTCAAAAACAAGAAGAAAAAACGATGGATAATGTCGACAAAAGTACGGGCAAAGATCTCATGAACAAATAAATCACTTTGATTTGGAAGGGCCTTAACAGGCCCTTTTTTAATGGCAGTTATTGATAATGATGGGATCAGTTCTTGATAACCATTTCCCTTCAAAACACACAGAGTCTCCACCCGTGCAATGTGGGTATCGTTTTTTGTACTGTTCACTGAAACAGCTCTTATCGATTTCAGTGATACATTGTTTTGGTGTGAGATCTTTCGTTTCTTCTAGAGTACTCAGGCCTGATTTCACCATCCCGATTAAAATATCCTGCTTTTCAATCAAGACTCCGGTCTTATTTAAATTCTTATCTTTGGCCATTTCTTGGGCCGAAATAAATTTAAGTCCAAGGCATTTGCCAATATCAAGAATCACGGGAATCGCACTGATGTTCATTTCTTTAATGTCGTGAAATAGGGCTACCTTCGTAATCTGTGGATTTGAGCAAAGGCCTCGAAGATTTTTTAGAATATAGTCTTTAATCACTTTATTTTCTGGGGCCTTGACTCCAAAAGAGGAGTCTCCGGAATCATGATTCCATCCCAGATGGGAGAGATTTGAACCAGCGAGGGTTTGAAGCGGGGGACTGAGATGACGGTACTCAGCTAACTGTTCACTATAAGTTCCTGGCTTCAGTTTTATTTCACCGTCTGAAACCATTCGCTGAAGCTCCATTTCTGAAGGCATAGCTCCTCGACCGTAAGGGAAACGAAAAAGGAGCGGCTTTTGTTGATTGTATTTCCCCGCCGTAGACCACTGAAGTAGTTCAGTACTTTTTTTAATTTGTTCTTCTCTTTCAGTTTGGGTGAATCCTTCATCTAAGATTTCACCTTTGCCGTTCATGCGTAGGCAGTAAGCATCGTGTTTATGGCCATGATTCGCAATTAAGTGGCCAGCATTCATGGTTTTTAAAACGAGGTCTCGATTTTCTTTATATCTTGCATGCTCAGGGTCTAGGTTTGAGGTCGTGATAAAAAAACTTGCCTTCACATTTCTTAGTTGAAGTTCATCCAAAATATGCGGAGTCACATTTGGTGAGGGTCCGTCATCAAACGTCACATGGACAGAGTTCGGCTTACAACTTATGGGACTAGTGCTTAATTCCTTAAGGATTTCATTTCCAAGTTCGGCCTGGCTTTTCAGATCGCACTCAAGAGCAAAAGCCGAAAGCGCAGAAATAAGTAGGAGGATGAAAACTGTAAGTTTCATCTGTTTCTCGTCGGAAAAACAGATGAAAAGCTTAAGGGATAAAGATGGTCAAATAATTAAAATTTCATGGCAATTCGTCCTACTAAGTACCCGATAGCATAGGGCACGGAGAAAGGCCTCGATGGAGTACTGGCAAAATCGTGCTTAAAGCCAATTTTATGCAGCCACTCGTGCATCATGTTCTCAGAGACTTTGGGTGCCATATTTTGATTGAAAAATTTCGCATTCATCCAAATCTTTAATTCATTCGGCAAGGTATAGCCAATGACTGTGGTGTTGGCCTGATAAATTTCTAGTTCTAAATCCATCTGGTTATTTTTTCCAGGATGAAGATTTTCAGAACCCTCTAGGATTTTTTGATAAATCTCGGCATTACTTAAACCGTTGTTATCGACAAAACTTTTCTTGCCCTGATAGGTATAGTTAAGAATGGCGTTTTTAAATTCTTCCGTTGCAACGACTTTTTTTATCAGGTCACTGGCGACTTGTATTTTATCTTCCTGGGGGGCATCGAAATTGTTAAGTTTTAAGTTCACTTCAAAGTTTTGAGCTGCATGAGGAACTGGTGATGAAGTGGAAATGTCACTTAGGGCCACGCTGCTAGAATGGTTTGAACTTCCAGATCCTGACTTCCCACAAGACACCAGAAATAAAAAAATGAAAACGATGGAGAATGTTTTAATCATGCAATAACCTCTTTTTGATCTTCCACTAGCTGTTGATAATCTCAAGATCTTCGAAGGATGACGCCTCAGGCTTCGATCATCAAGCTTAAAAGAGTCTTGGTAAGTCATTGATGTTGTTTTGGGCATCTTAAGAGCTGGGACAAATGGGGATGGTCTTGATCGAAATAGTTTCGTTTGAATTTAGTAACTGTTTGAGATGATGTTTTAGTTGATGAATGTCATCTCTCATTCAATCCATTTGAACCTTTAGATGCTATGAATGACTCTGCTTTATTTTCCCCAATCTAAATTTTTGGCGTTAACCAATCTTTTTTATTTCGGTCGGCCCATCTTTGGTTGTAATCACGAGTAAAGGCCGAGGAAGACGAAGATAAAGATTTTCTGGTGGTAGGATAGGTTTTTTATTTATAGAGGTATAAATCACTTCATTAGTTTTGGGACAAATAAGTTTAACTTCAAAAAGAATCATGGTTCCTACTAACGGTAGGACTGCATGATTCATTTAATTGTTTCGTTTGTTTAGTTGCCTGAATATTTCATTTTTCTAGCTTAATTCAATACTTCAGACTTTCTCGTTCGGATTTTATTGAGTCTTTTGGGGTAAATAAACTCCACCTTTTCCCCTACGAATTGTTCTCTCGCAACCCACGCCTGGGATTGTCGACTGAAAACAATCTGGGTTCACTTGGCCTGAAACTCTGCCTGAACAATTCTCAGCTTCGGCTTGCCCAACAAATTTATCGGCAAATACCGCTCCGGTTACGAGCATATTATTGAGTTTGACCTCAGCATAGGGTGCAAGAATGGTTCCCGGTAATCCCAAATTAAGACCTGATTGAGAAATTCTCACACCAGAATTTTTCATCACTACGGAAGAGGCTTCAAAGAAATTCCAAATAATGTTAGATGGCCTTGCACTGCCCTGGAGAACAATATCGATTCTATTAAATGAATATTGGGCTCCCGCGAGGTTAATGATGAGTGCTTCAGAACCTTGAGTTTCAAGAACTAATTTTCTCCCATCCTTAATGTCACTTGGATTTAGATTGATAACTCTTTGAGTCCCAGAAGTCATATTGGCAAGCTGAAGAGTGGCCTGGTTCATCTGTTGGGCCAGATCTTCATTGTCGATATCGTTGTACTGCATATCTGCTATGCCCGTTTGATCTAGGTCAAATTGTTGGGCCTTAGCACAAGTAAAACCATTTGAATTTGAGACACTTCCGCGAACCATTTTTAAAAGACCAGAGACCTCCAAAGGACATCCTTGCTGAGTCTCACTTTGCACAAGAAAA
>CANFNN010000076.1 GCA_947448095.1 Bacteriovoracaceae bacterium
AACTGTTTGCTCTTCTCTTACTTCCAGTACTTTTTGAAGCTTACCGAGAAATAAAAAATGCGCCAAAATAAATGCGATAAGAATAATTGCAAATTGGTAAGGCAAAGATTCGTCGACACCCA
This sequence comes from Bacteriovoracaceae bacterium, assembly GCA_947448095.1. Lineage (GTDB taxonomy): Bacteria > Bdellovibrionota > Bacteriovoracia > Bacteriovoracales > Bacteriovoracaceae > Peredibacter. Next base: position 123 of record CANFNN010000076.1, read on the forward strand.
ACTGAGTGAAAATTTCCATGAACAGACCTTAAGAATGAATTTATTTTAATCAGTAATTTTTTAATCTTAGGGGGGGATACAGTCAAGGAATTTGGAGACTTATTTTTTGTCTTTCATCTTCGTAATACCGTGGAATATGACACCTTCTTCGACAATCAAGCTAGGCGAAGTGACGGTGCCCTCGAATCTTGCTGGGCGTCTAATTTCAACCCGTGAAGAGGCTTTAATGGTTCCTTTGACGGAACCCGAAATAATTACGATATTGGCGTTAATGTCTGCGTTAATTACCGCACCTTCAGAAATTACCAGCGTGTCATTTGAAAAAATACTGCCGTTCACGTAACCAGCGATACGCACGGTTCCGCTAAATGAAAGGTTTCCTTCAAATTTGCAGCCTTCTTCAATGATGGCGCAAATATCGTTCTTTTTAGCCAAGATCACTCCATCGGTACTATTTCATCAGATAACTAAAGATATCATTGAATTCAGCTTCGTTGCTAAATTTAATGACCAATTCACCGGCGCCATTCTTTTTGCCTTTAACCGCAAAGTGATAGCCCGTTTTTTGCTCGAGCTTATTGCGTAATTGACCATATTGATCAGCTATAAATTTATTATTCGATTCAACCGGCTTCACTTTCTTTTTCGCATTTTTTGCGAGTTCTTCTAATTCACGAACCGATAGGCCCTTGGTGATCACTTCATTGGCCAAACGCTTAGTGAGCTCATCGTCACTTAATCCAACCAACACTTTCGCGTGACCAAAGGACAATAGCTCTTTTTGGAGCGATATAATGACGTCTTTTGGAAGTTTTAAGATCCGCAGAAAATTGGCAATGGTTGAGCGCTCTTTTCCAATTTTTTTGGCCACTTCTTCTTGAGTCAGTTCAAATTCATTCATCAATTGAAAATAGGCCAATGCCTCTTCCACGCAGTTCAAGTCTGCTCTCTGGACGTTCTCAATGATCGACATTACCAAAACTTCTTTTTTGGTAGTTCGTTTCACAATGACTGGAACTTTTGTAAGCCCGGCAAGCTTAGAAGCTCTGAAGCGTCTTTCCCCTGCAATGATTTCAAAAACGCCATCTTTTTCATGCACCAGTAATGGTTGAATCACACCGTTTTCTTTGATCGACTCAGATAGCTCTAATAGGTCTTTTTCTTTAAATATTTTTCTTGGCTGACCCTTGTTAGCAACAATTTTCTCTACATCAACCAGCATGGGCTGAGTTTCGATCTGGATTTTCTTTGGTTCTATAGGGGCAGTTTCACGGTCGGAGTATCCACCAGGGTTATTGCCCAGAAGTGCTGCCATACCTTTGCCAAGTTGAATTGGTTTCTTTTGCATAACGTGTACTCCTAAGGGTTAACTTGATAATCTTCAAATTTTGGTATTTGGTTGTTGATCGGTAGCTTGGCCGGAGGTGCCTCAGGCTTTTTCTCTGACTTGAGAATAATTTCTCTCGCCAAAGATAGATACGCTTCACTTCCCTTTGAAGTTATATCATAGAGAATGATGGGCTTTCCGAAGCTCGTGCATTCAGAAAGTTTCACATTCCTTGGAATAATTGATTTAAAAATATCGTCTTTAAAATGAGTCATCAAATCATTGGCAACTAATTTACAAAGATTGTTTCTCGAGTCATACATCGTTAAAAGAATGCCTTCGAGGGAAAGCTTTGGATTTAGTGATGCACGAATTAGTCTTACAGTATTTAAAAGTTGAGATAGACCTTCCATTGCAAGATATTCAGTTTGCATAGGAACCAAATAAGTATGGGCCGCTGTGAATGCATTCACAGTCAGAAGATTCAACGATGGCGCGCAATCGATTATGATATAATCGTATTTGTCTTGAATCGCTTCCAGAGCAACTTTTAATTTCGATTCACGCGCAAACATATGAACCAGTTCAAGCTCTGCACCCACCAGGTCATTATTTGAAGGACAAACATCGAGTGAAGGCAGATCAGTTTTGTAGATACAATTCTCAAAATTCTCTTCATTGATGAGAGCGTGATAAATATTGGCCTTAGTGAAGGTCTCTTTATCCATGCCGAGACAAGAACTAGCATTTCCTTGCGGATCTAGATCAATCAAGAGTGTTCTTTTTTCTGCTGCGGCGAGGCATGCGCTTAAGTTGACCGAAGTTGTCGTCTTTCCAACGCCACCTTTTTGGTTCGTAATCGCAATGATTTTAGCCATTTATGTCCTCACTATCGTGTGTTTTGATGAGTTAGTTTTAGAGAAACTCTGAGAGTTTGACAAGCGATTTAGCTGTTCCACGTGGAACATTTACAGAGGAAAATGAAACCAAGAAACGTTGTTGAGTTCCAGGAACCTTAATCTCTTGATTTTCCAAAAGTCGCCACTGTTTGTTCAATACTTTGATTTGTTCGCCCTCCAGCTCAGCAAAACTGGGCCCTTTATAAAAGAATGTTTTCACCAGATGTTTACTTGCTATCAGAGGAAGATAATCGCCAATTGTGCCTACGGCTTTAAAAGTTATGGTTGCTGGTTTATCAAAAAGAAAATCCTCCAGACGAGAATGAACCAATTTAACATTGGTCAAACCCAGTTCCTGAGCAATAACCGTTACGGCTTCAGCTTTCTTTTTCCGAGACTCCACCCCCACAAACTGTACATGTGGCAATAGCTTTGCCAGGGGCAATATTGGGAAACCACCCCCAAAACCTACGTCCACGATTACGCCTGTTTTTTTCACGTCATCTTGAAATAACTTGGACTCCTGATAAGGGAGAATAGAGTCTAGAATCTGCTTATGATAAAACTCATCGGGCTCTAGGATCTTGGTTAAATTCAAACCAGCAAATTGGGTCTTTAGTATATCGAGATATTTAGTAGAAAAATCCAACATTAAAGTGCCTTCGCTGCGACCACTGCAAGAGTTGCTGGTCGTATTCCTTCTATTAATTTTAGCTGGCCAAAAGTATCTGGCTTAATGCGAATAATTCGCTGGCGGCACTCAAAAGAAATATTCTTAGAAGCACTAATTCCTACCCAGTCGATCTTCATTCCATCCATTTTTTTCAATCGTTCGAATTGAGACTCGGATCTTTTGATATATCCATCATATTTCTTGGAAATCGCCACAGTTCGGATTAAATCAAGCGATACGGTTACCCCATGGTACCCTAGCAGTCTCTCAAGAGTTAAAACTGGGTTTAACCAAGCTTGTTTCAATATTTCAGTCACACTCATGCGTTTTGAAAGTTTTTGCAAATCTCCTTCGCCGGAAAACTCCAAAATTAAAGGCGAGGTTTCAGGGATCATTGTCTCGTCACAGAAACTCATCAGTTCTTCATAAGCATTTATAAATTTTCTTTGATAAGCATCAAGAGCAGTATTCAAATGTAATTGCGATCTATAAGGAAACATCCGCAAAAGTGAATTGTCTTCGCGAATAAAAAGTCGGTTCTCTGAACGTGCAGTAAACAACCGATACGGCTCATCACGGGTATTTGAGGCCAAATCTTCGATCATGACACCAATATAACTTTCATGCCTACTCAAAATTAATGGATCTAGCCCTAAAAGGGTCAAGGCGGCGTTCACACCTGCTATGTAGCCTTGCCCAGCCGCTTCTTCGTATCCAGAAGTCCCATTTACCTGTCCCGCAAAATATAGATTAGGAAATTGAGTGTGTTCAAGGGTTAAACTTAGCTCCGTCGTATCAATAACGTCATACTCGACCGCATATCCATACACTAAAATCTCGGCTTTCTCTAATCCTTCAATGGAGCGAACATAGTCTTGCTGAATATCCTTCGGAAGCGAGGAAGAAATTCCCGACGGATACATCGTATTTAAGTTAAGCCCTTCAGGCTCAATAAATACGTGGTGAACATTTTTATCTGGATAACGATAGGCCTTATCTTCGATAGAGGGACAATAACGGGCACCCACACCTTTTATTTGTCCATTAAACATTGGGCTTCGCTCTTTATTAACCCGGATAATATTCATTGTTTCAGGATTTGTGCGAGCGAGATAACACGATACTTGTTCAGAAAAGCGAACAAAAGGTTCATGTAAACAGTGAAAGTTTCTGACTGAAGCGTCCGACGGCTGCTCTTCCAGCTTGGTATAATCAATAGTAGCTTTATCAATCCTAGGCGGGGTCCCCGTTTTGAACCTCATGGGAAGAGTCTTTATCTCGCAAAACAATGAACCTAAACCTAACGAAGGTTCACATCCAACCCTTCCACCCTGAGTTTGAGTGGATCCAGTGTGAAGCTTTCCGTTCAGAAAAGTTCCTACTGTCATGATTAACTTTTTGGTTCTATAGGTCCGCTCCGTTGTGAAGATTTCAAAACCTTCATCAATGGACTTAATTTCGATGACCTTCTCTCGAACGACTACAATTCCAGATATGGTTGCAATGAGTTTTTCGGCTTCAATGGAGTAGAGGTCCTTGTCGATTTGAACCCTGGATGACTGAACCGCGAAACCCTTAGAGTCATTAAGTGTTCTAAATTGGATGCCAGCCTTGTCGGCCAGAATTCCCATAAGTCCACCCAAGGCATCGAGCTCTCTTACGACTTGGCCCTTACCAACTCCACCAACTGAAGGGTTGCAAGGAGCTGAGCCGAGACCGATCCCTGGCATGGTAATAATCCCAACACGGACTCCGAACTGAGCTGCGATATGAGCTGCTTCTATTCCAGCGTGTCCGCCGCCAATGATGGTGATGTCGAATGTTTGCATTTTTTCCTCATCAAAAAAGTTCCACGTGGAACATTCTATTTTCCGATACAGAAATTTGAAAAAATAGAATTTAAGATTTGATCGGGAGAAATTATACCTAGTAGTTCTGATAGACAAGTGGCTAAGGTATTTAATTCATGGGAGAGAATGGCGACGTCTTCCTCGTAACTACTTAATTTTACATAGTTCTGGAGTTGAACACCAACTTGGTTGATAAGCAACTTGTGACGATCCAATAAAATTGGTTTACTTTTAGTTAATTCTAGGTACTTTTTATTTATAGACTCAAAGAGATGATTTTCCAGACGTGAAACTTCATGGGTCAGATCAAATGCCCCCATAGGACCAAAGTGAGGAAAGTCGGTGATTACTTTTTTTTGAGCTTCCATAAACCCCGGAAGATCGCAGTGAGTGAAACAAACAGCATCAAAGTGAAGCAGGGCAAGCTCGGAAAACTCATCTCTCATTTCTAGAGGATTGATTAAAAGAACAGAGAAGAAGCTGTGATGCATTTTTTTCTTCGTACGCTTAATACCCTCGGCCTCAATAAGGTCAGTTGCCTCTCGAATACCGGCCGTATCAATTAATTGGTATTTCACTCCCTCAATAACAAGATTCTCAGAAAGATAATCCCGAGTTGTGCCCGGTGTGGAAGAAACAATCGCCCGATCCTGCCGAAGGAGATAATTAAAGAGTGAGCTCTTTCCAGAATTGGGAAGACCTGCCAGCACAATCTCTGGCTGAAGCAGATTATGATCCATCGGAATCACACGGCGATGAAGAGATTCAAATTTATTTTTAAAATCTAAGAGTGAAGAATGAAAATAGGCTTTTGCCGTTTCCTCACCTATGTCGTCACCAAAATCAATGGAAAGCTCAAGCGCGGACTTATGCTTTAAAAAAAGATCATAAAGTTCGCTATAAACTTCCTGAAGATTTCCACTTAATAAAGAAAGACCCTGATCAAGAGCATAACCAGAATTTGCGTTAAGAAATAAATCTAGGCCTTCGACTTGTGAGAGAGAAAGTTTTTTATTTTTAAGAGCACGGTAGGTAAATTCACCAGGCGCAGCTAAGCGGCAGTTCGCCTTCTCAATAAATAATTTGAGAATTCTTTCAGTATTGAGGGTGTTGCCATGAATAGAAAGCTCAAGAATATTTTCACCATTATAACTTTTGGGACCTTGAAAATAGGTCAAACAAACGTCGTCAAAAACTTCCTCTTGGAAGAAAAGCTTGGTGTAATAAACTCGTCTTGGTTCTATAGGACCAGTGTGAGTAAAAAAAGGTAGAAAATCGTCTAAGTGCTTAAAACCAGAGATTCGGATAACCGCCAAAGCTGCATTCGCATGGTTACATGTACTGCAGGCAATGATCGGTTCATCCGAATAAAGAAACTTCATACCACAACTGGATCAGTGCTTTTTTTAGCGTTAAAAACAAATACCTGCTGAAGAATACCAAGAAGAGTTGAGACGAAAATATATAAGCTCAAGCCTGAAGGAAGATCCTTCATGATAAAACCAAAAATTAACGGCATGAACATCATGACTTTTTTCTGAACAGGATCAGAGATTGTATTCGGAGTCATTTTTTGTTGAAGAAACATCGCGCCAGTCATTAAAACTGGTAAAACATAAAATGGATCTTTATTAGAAAGATCATGGATCCATAAAATGAAAGGTGATCCCACTAGCTCTACCGAATGATTAAGCACTTTATAGAAAGCAAAAAACACTGGCATTTGAAGCAACAGAGGAAGACATCCACCAATAGGATTGGCACCTGACTTTTTAAAAAGCTCCATGCTCTCTTTTTGCATTCTCTGAGGATCATCTTTGAATTTCTCGCGAATTTTAGTCAACTCAGGCTGAACCAATTGGAGTTTTTTCATCGAAACGATTGATTTGTACTGCAAAGGGAAAGTAATCATACGAATCAAGAAAGTAAGAAGGATGATAGAGACACCGTAGTTAGGAATCCAAGTAAAGAAGAACTGAAGTCCTTTTAAAATCCAAACGGCGAAAAATCCCCAGATACCAAAATCAACAGAGTTTTGAAGCTTATGACCAAGGCTAGCAAGGTAATCATAGTCTTTTTTGACATAAACGACGTTAAAGCTAAAGGCATTTTCAGATTTATTCGAGTGAATCGAAAGAACTGAATTAAGAGTATTCTTATAGATAAGATTCGTTTCTTTTTCGAAATAAAGACCGAAAAGATGGTAGTTGAAATCAATCCCAGCCCATTTAATCGCCTGATCTTTAGAATCTTCATCATTAATATCTAAATGAGAAAGTTTATCCGTATAAATGTCGAAAAAACGCTGTTGACCGTTCTCAAGCTTTTTACTTTCACTGGCAAATTGCATTCTGTATCTGAAAGGCTTAGATGAAGTGACGTGAAAAGCCGCTACACCTTTATCATCTAGTCCTGTCGTTAAACTCAAGTCATGAGCAGAATCATAGTACTTGTTATCTGCCGACTGAACGAAATTAGCAGACTGAAAGCCTTGACCAAAATCAAAGTCAACTTTAAGGGGTTTTGCAACTCCCACGATATCTTTAAAGGCAAATGCGGCCTGAGGATTCTGAAAGTCATGAATAGCGAGATTATTGTCGAAAGTGACTGCCACTGCACCTTTAGAAAGGGTGAAGTTAGTGGCTGCGACAGTCGCTGGTTCTATAGGACCACCAACTGCAGAAGTAGAGGTTTCGATATTTGTATTTTGGGCCACACTTGTTGTGGTCGTTGCCTCTATAGGGGCAGTTTCTACCTTTTTAGGTGCGAAATAATACTGCCACCCAAATAAAATAAGGGCTGATAAAGAGATAGCTAGAAAGGCATTTTTTTGCTCGGAACCCATTTATTTCTCCAATAAAGACAAAGGATTAGGGTATAGGATCTACCCCTCCAGGATGATACGGATGACATTTGCAAATTCGCCTGCATGAATACCATAAAGCTTTTGGGAAAGAAAACTTTCTAAAGCATTCTCGTGAATATTGAGAGCATGAAGGATAAAAGCGACATCTTGGGCCCAACAGGGGTGAAATAAAAAATTGATAGAACCTAATAAAGAGATCCGCTAATCGATTCATTTCGCAGCGCACATATAATTAACCACTTTCCGAAACGCCTGCAAAAGCTGTTCTTCACTATCCGGAGTCTTAATTATTACGAATAGCATATCAAGTGGTTTATTTCGTATGTCAGGGTGAAGCCGAAAAGCTTCTTTTAAAAGACGCTTGTAGCGGTTGCGGTCATGAGACTTGCCAATTTTTCGCGAGACACTCAGGGCAAAACGAGCTGTGGGGCTTTGAATATTGGAAGGTTTATAGAAGCAAACCAACGGGTGAGCAAAGCCTCTTAGGCTCTGCTCTCGAAGGTATTCGAAATCTTTTTTTTGTTTCAGTTTAAGAGATTTAGGTAAGCCGTAAGTGGCAGGAACGGTCATCCCCTTCTACTTACTTAGCGCCAGTAGAAACTGTAAGACTCTTACGTCCTTTAGCACGACGACGAGCGATTACTTTTTTACCGCCGACCGATGACATCCGCTTAAGGAATCCGTGATCACGAAGTCTCTTAGTTTTCTTTGGTTGCCACGTTCTTTTTTGCATACTCATATGTTCTTCCTCGAAAAGGTACTTTGCTTGATTTGGGAAATAATTATCTACGGTAAAAGTGAAATGGAGTCAATAATTTTTATAAAACAAAGCGTCAGAGTAAGGTCTTGTAAGAGGCCAATGATTGAAATTCATTTTTGGGAGTGTTACTTCATGGAAACTTTTTAATACAACTCAATCAAATTTGTAGGATCAATGACACAAAAGTTCCCTTTTGATCATTTTTTGAAACTAGACGGCCTTAACGACGGTCAAGCTGTCTTGAAAAAGGCAGATTTGCCAGTTTCACCGGTAATTATTGAACAGACCCTTAAGGGTATATCTATTCCTCAACCTAAATTGGCCTCAGAGTTCTCACCTGAAGAACTGAAGACCATAACTGAAGCTCTCTTGGAGCATATTAAAAGCTTGGTAAACCCCAATAAGTTTCATGCTTATTTTGGCAATACCTTTACCGTTTCGGCCGTAGGTCAGGATGTGGTTGAGTTCGTTGTTACAACAAGCTTTATAAAAAAGATGGTTGAAACTCATTACGAAGAAACCATTAAATTGGCCTTAATGGAGATATTAGGGAAAAGATATGAACTATCTATTCTCGTCCTTGGTTCAAACAGTTCAATGAGTTCGAACGAAGAAAACATTCTAAATACAATTAAAAACGATAAAAAGAATGAATCTCCCAAGGTGAATACCTTTTTCATCCAAGATCTCGCTCACACAAAAGATGATTTATTTAAGGCTGTGGACTCAAAAGTTATTGAACACATGTCATCACCTTCAGCTTCACAAATAGACACACAAAAAACTTTTTCTAATTTTATAGTAGGGCCGTCTAATAATATTGCTCATGCCTTAGCGATGGCGGTGGCAAAAGACCCAGGTAAGACTTATCCCGCGCTATACGTCTATGGAAACTCAGGACTAGGTAAAACACACTTGGTCCATGCCATTGCAAACTGTATTCAAAACAATAATCTGAGTGCTCGAATTTCTATTACTTCTGCTAATAAGTTCATGAACGAAATGATTCAGGCCATGCAAGGGCAAAAATTTTCTGAATTCAGACAAAAATATGTCGAAAAAACTGATGTTTTGATCATTGATGATATTCACGAATTAAAGAATCGTACTGGAACTCAGGATCAATTCTTTCATATCTTTAATGAGCTGATGGAAAGAGGAAAACAACTCGTTTTCACTTCAGATAAACCACCTAAAGAAATAGACGGTATTGAAGACAGGATCAGAACAAGGCTTTCATCAGCTTTACCTGTGGAAGTTCAACAGCCTGATCTTGAAACAAGAATTGCAATTTTAAAGAAAAAAGCTATTGAGAAAGACATCTACCTTAGTGATGATGTGGTAAACCTTATAGCAAGATGTGTAAAAAGCAACATTAGAGAACTAGAAGGCTGCTTAATTAAATTAGGTGCCGTTACGTCAATTTTGAAGGTGGACATTGATCTTGAGGTCGCAAAAGAACATCTCAATTTGAATGAAGAACTAGAAAATCAGAAACACATTACAATCGAATCAATTTCTAAGACCGTTTGTAACTACTTTAAGATTCCATTGGGTGATCTGCGTGGGAAGTCTAAAACTAAAGAAGTTGCTCTCCCTAGGCAAGTATCGATGTACCTCATCAATAAGCTCATAAAACCTACTTTAAAGGACAATGGACAGTATTTTGGGGGTAGAGATCACTCCACAGTCCTCCATGCTATCAACACGATTAAAGAAAGAATTAAGACAGAATCTCTGCTTGCTCAGCAAGTTCTAGACATTGAAAAGCAGCTCTAGTCTCTGTTGCACTTTTAAACCTCAAATTTATGAAACAAGATGAATCCCCATTTTTGGGGATTCTTTATTTTAGGCGATAATTTGCAGTGCTTCACAGACACGACCAACAAATTAACATAACAGATTGTGGATGATTGTTTATAAACATCCAAATTATCAACATTGTGGATAATTTTGTGGTCTAAATTAGAGACGGCGGTGCGAGTTTAAATAAAAAAGAGCTCTGACTCAAAGCACAG
>CANFNN010000077.1 GCA_947448095.1 Bacteriovoracaceae bacterium
ATTATTAAACCCTACACGCTTCAAAGTATTCAAGAAAATCTTATCTCGGCAGTCTCGGCCAAGATTCAGCCTTCGACCTATATGCTCAAAATCCAAGAAGCCAAAGCTCTTATTCAAAGTGTTGAACTTGATAAGGCAGAAGTGATTCTTAAAGAGGCAATGAGTCTGCATTCGAAGCCAGCACTTGCTTTGTTTTATATGGGACAGATTGAGTATATGCGGACTCTGACTGAGGAAGCTCGTGGAAATTATGAGGAAGGTCTATCCTTCAACACGATTCACTTTAAATGTTTGATCGGTCTCTATGACCTCTTTTTGAAAGAACAAAAATTTGTCGAAGCCTACCAAGTAGTTAAAAAAGTTTCCAAGTATTTCCCGGCCAACCCAGACAGGTTAACTCAAATCGTTCGTCTGGCCGTGCAGACGGAGAATTATAAGGACATGCAGTCCTACTATGAAATCTTTATTACCCTAGATGAGCGAACTCCGCTTCTCATGAATTACATGGGAGCAGGTCTATTTGTGTCGGGCAAATACCTGATCAACAATAATGAAGTTGAGACCGCGATGAAGTATTTTGACAATATTGCCGTCTCTTGCTCTGAGTTCACTAAATTTACTCGTGCTACAATCACCTTGTTAGTAGAGAAAAATCGGGTTGATGACGCTCAGAAGTTTCTTTCTCGCTTTCCGGCCGGCTCCAAACAAGATGAAGATTACCTGGTCAGCGATTATATGATTGATTCCAAGATGAATCTTGATCCGCACACGTTGGTTAAAAAAGGCATGGAACTCTACAATCTTAAAATCCGTGAAGTTGAATGCATGAATGTTCTCCTTCATGCGATGGAGAGAAGTGGTATGTCGGAAGAGAAGCTCACTAAATACCGTGCCGAATTCGCTAACCTTTCCAATGAAAAGAGTGCAGCTTAGTTGACCTTTCTTGTCTGATTAATTCATACATCTTCTTACCTGGTGCATTCTTCTTTTTACTAACTCCACTATATTTGTTGTCCTTTTAAGGAATCGACTTATAAGGAGTATGAGTATGTTGAATTGGAAAGGAAGCCTTGTTGCTTTAGCTTTAGTCTCGGGAAGTGTCTGGTCACAAAATTCTTTTATAGTGAGATTTGACTTGAATGAAGGAATGAAAACATTTCTTCGTGCCAATGAATTTGATGTCACTGGTGTAAACTATAAAACAAATGAAATTGAGGCCTTGTTAACTGAAGCTGAGTTTGCTCAAATCAGTGCACAAAAATCAGCCGTCATTAAGTTTTCATTTCCACAAAATCTTGCGGCCTCGCCGGATGATTCGTATAAAAACCCTGATGAAATCGTTGATTTCGTAAACGACATTCATGCCAAATATCCTGAAATCACAACTGTCAAAGTTATTGGGAAAACTCTCGAGGGCAGGGATATTCTTGCTTTAAAAATTTCGGATAATCCCTCAATGGATGAAGCTGAACCTACGATTTTAGTAAATGCCATGCACCACGCTCGTGAAGTCATGACGCCAGAAATTACTACCGACATGGTGGAATATTTGACTTCAAATTATGGCCAAAAAGAAGAAGTCACTAAATGGGTTAACGATACAGCTATTTGGGTTATTCCCATGTTTAACCTTGATGGTAATAATAAAATGTGGACTGAAGACTCGATGTGGAGAAAAAACACTAGAGATGGATTTGGTGTGGATATCAACCGCAATTATCCTACTGGTTGGAATTCTTGCAATGGATCAAGTGCTTCAACATCTGCTCAAGACTACCGCGGAACAGGGCCAGCGTCTGAGCCAGAGACCCAGGCGATGATGAACTTTGTTGCAAGTATTAAACCAGTCTTTAGTATTTCATATCACTCATACTCTGAAATTGTGATTTACCCGTTTGGTTGTCGCCCTCACAAAACTCCTACTACTGAAGCGGTGGAAACAATCGGTGGGGAAATTGCTAAGAAGCTTGATTACAAACCTGGTACGGCATGGGAACTTCTCTACAATGCAGACGGGGGAGATATTGACTGGATGTACACTGAGCACCAAGTGATTCCATTTGTGATCGAAGTGAATAGCACGACTCAAGGATTTCATCCTGGTTATGATAAATGGCGTAACAAAACAGTCTTGAGAAATCGTCCAGGATGGATGCACTTGTTTTCGCGCTTGTATGGGCCAAGTTTACAGGGTGTCGTGGACATAAAAGATTATCAATCAATTAAAATCCTTCAGCCGGGATTAGCCAAAGAGCTTCAGACTTATAAAATCAATCCAGATGGAAGTTTTTATATCATCTTGAAAGCGGGGACTTATGACTTCTCTTTTGAAGGATCGAAGACCAAAAAGCTATCCAACGTTGATGTGAGTAAAAAAGTCGACGTTAAGTTTTAAGTTCTTGAAGGGCCTCTAAGAGGCCCTTTTTTATTTCACCTAAATCTTCATTTTTTACGTCTAAAAGATATTTTTTTGCTGGAAAACACGCAACAGCAATGCCCTCAGAGCATTTTCCTAAGCAACCACTTCTAAAGACTTTGATCTCTTTGTTGGTTTCTTCTTTGGCCCATTTTTTGAGCTTATCAGTCAGGTCTTTAGCACCTTTTTCAAAACAAGCTTCCTCGTGTTCTCGGCTGTGATTACAGACAAAAACTTCTATCGTTGACTTAATCTTTTCATCTTTCATGAATTTCCTTAAATTTTTATTATGATACAATAGGGACACATGAAATACCAATTACCAATCGTTCTATACGACCCTGAGTGCCCTTTGTGCGTGAGATTCAAACAAGGACTAGAGTACATTGATAAGTCTCTGCATTTTGTATCTGCAAGAGAGGAAGCAGTCTACAGCGCTTTTCCAGAACTCTCACAGGCAGCTTGCTTAGAAAAAATTCACATGATTACTATTGAGAATCAAATTTTAGTAGGTCCCGAAGTCGTTGATTACTTAGTCGGCCGGATTCCAGGTGTCTCAAAACTCGCCTGGCTCTTAGAGAGTGATCAGGGCAAAAAAGTGAAAGATTATTTTTACCAAAAAGTAGAAGAATTACGGGAACTGTCGCAAAAAAAAGACAGTGATTGCAATCAATGTCCCCGTAAATAAATTAGAATAATTTTGAAGCAATTTGTTGAATAGCGTTTGATTTACCCATTGAATAAAAATGCAAACAAGGAACTTTGTATTTTATCAGTTCTTTTGCTTGTTGAGTCGCCCATTCAACTCCTACATTCTTCACATCTTCATCTGTGCGGCATTTTTCAATCGCATCAATAAGATCATCCGGCATATCCAGAAAGAAATTTCGAGGAAGATTAGTAATCTGAGACTTACTGGTAATAGGTTTAAGGCCTGGAATAATAGGAATGTTAATCCCTTCCGCGCGACATTTTTCAACGTATTCAAAATATTTCTTATTGTCAAAAAACATTTGAGTGACTACGTATTCTGCCCCATTTTCTATTTTCTGTTTAAGATATTTAAGATCAGTCTTGAGATTGGGTGCTTCAAAATGTTTTTCAGGGTATCCGGCCACTCCAATACAAAATTTCGTGGGAGTGGGATTTTGAAGTTCATCAGAAAGATAAACGCCTTTGTTCATCTGGTTGATCTGATCAACCAGTTCATCAGCATAGCGGTGACCACCTGGAGTGGCTTCAAAGTTTTTTTGTCCCTTGATCGAATCACCTCTTAGGGCCAATACGTTGTCGATTCCCAAAAAGTTCAAATCAATTAAGGCATATTCCGTTTCTTCTTTGGTAAAGCCACCACAAATAATGTGGGGAACAGTATCAATATCAAATTTATGCATGAGAGCAGCACAAATCGAAACAGTTCCAGGACGTTTACGAATTGATTTTTGTTCTAACAGACCACTTGGCATTTTTTTATAAACAAATTCTTCTCTGTGATAAGTCACATCGATGAACTTAGGTTTGAATTCCATCAAAGGAGAAAGATTATCGAATAGTTTCTGAATGCTCTCGCCCGTACTTGGCGGAAGAATTTCTAAAGAAAAAAGAGTACCTTTCGAATTTTTAATATGTTCGGTGACCTTGGCCATAATTACATTAAGTTAGCTGAAAGCCACTTCTCCATTTCATTTAACGGTTTATCTTTTCTCTTAGCATAATCTTCTAGCTGATCTCTGCCAATCCTTCCAATATTAAAATATTTTGATTCTGGATGGGCAAAATACCAACCACTCACTGACGAAGGAGGAATCATGGCCATCGAATCAGTCAGGGAGACACCGATTGTTTTATTCACATCGAGTAAGTTGAATAGAGTGATTTTTTCAAGGTGATCCGGACAAGCCGAGTAACCTGGGGCCGGTCTGATTCCCTGATACAATTCTTTAACCAGTTCAGAGTTCGGGATGTCTTCAGTTGGAACATATCCCCAATATTCTTTTCTCACCTTCTGGTGCAGTCTCTCAGCGAAGGCTTCGGCCAAGCGGTCTGCGAGTGATTTTACAATAATGAGAGAGTAGTCATCCTGGTCATCTTCATATTTTTTACAAAGCTCATCTAGTCCAATTCCTGAAGTCACACAAAATGCACCCATATAATCAACTTTGCCTAAGTCTTTAGGAGCAATGAAGTCAGACAGTGATGAATTTGGCGAAGAGGCTTCATCCATTTGTCTTTGAGAGCGAAGCATGTGAAGAGTCGCCTGCACTTTGGAGTCATTAGGCACTTGCAGCACTTTTTGGTGTTTGCCGTGTTTTTCACAATTCCACTCATGCACTTTATCATCCACAGCATAGATTTCAATATCGTCACCTGTCGAGTTCGCAGGGAACAGACCAAAGACGGCTTTGGCCTTAAGGGATTTGTTTTTAATAATTTCTTTTAAAAGAGTTTGAGCATCATCAAAAAGTTTCTTGGCCTCTGTTCCATAAGTCTCATCCTTGAAAATTGCGGGATACGTTCCACGCAGTCTCCAGGTCATGAAAAAAGGCGTCCAGTCGATATAGGGAACTAGGTCGGCCAGAGGAAAATCTTCCAGAACCGTTAGACCTAATTTGATAGGGCGTCTAATTTCGGCGGATTCCCAGTCAATTTTGACTTTATTTTTTCTGGCCCGGTCCAGGGGCAATAGCTTTTCAGCTTGCTGAGAAGCTTCATGCTGAATCCGCATTTTGTCGTATTCCGCTTTTTGCTCAAGGTGCAAATTTTCTTTGGTGTTATCGTTCAAAAACTTTTCCACTACAGGAACGGCGCGAGAAGCATCTGAAACGTGAATGACTGAGCCCTGATAATGAGGATCAATCTTAACTGCTGTATGAACCCGTGAGGTCGTCGCTCCACCAATCAGAAGAGGAATTTTAAAATTAAGTCGCTGCATTTCTTTAGCGACATGAACCATTTCATCTAGAGAAGGGGTGATGAGACCTGAGAGGCCGATCATATCGACATCAAGTTTTTTGGCTTCTTCCAGAATTTTTTCACATGGAACCATCACACCCATATCGATCACTTCATAGTTGTTACACCCAAGAACAACTCCCACGATATTTTTTCCAATATCATGAACGTCACCCTTAACTGTTGCCATGAGAATTCTTCCATTACGTTTGGCAACTGTTCCGACCTTTTCGGCTTCGATAAATGGCTGCAGATACGCTACGGCTTTTTTCATGACGCGAGCTGATTTAACGACTTGAGGAAGAAACATCTTTCCTTCACCAAAGAGATCACCCACGATGCTCATACCGGCCATGAGAGGGCCTTCGATGACTTCGAGAGGTCTTTTGACTTTCTTTCGGACTTCTTCCGTATCCGCATCAATAAAATCTACAATTCCTTTAACTAGCGCGTGAGACAAACGCTGCTCAACCGGAAGGGAGCGCCACTCTTCGTCTTTTTTCTCAACCTTGGCCTGGCCTTTCACACGACTGGCAAATTCAATCAAACGCTCGGTAGCATCAGGGTGACGATTAAAAATCACATCTTCCACGTGAGTTAAAAGCTCAGCAGGTATATCAGTATAAATTGGGAGAGCGCCGGCATTTACAATTCCCATATCCAGACCAGCTTTGATCGCGTGGTATAAGAAAGCTGAGTGCATGGCCTCACGAACGACGTTGTTGCCTCGGAATGAAAATGAAAGATTGGAAATCCCTCCGCTGATTTTAGCGTAAGGAAGATTTTGTTTGATCCAGGTGGTGGCCTTAA
Source organism: Bacteriovoracaceae bacterium (assembly GCA_947448095.1). GTDB lineage: Bacteria > Bdellovibrionota > Bacteriovoracia > Bacteriovoracales > Bacteriovoracaceae > Peredibacter. The sequence goes on from CANFNN010000077.1 coordinate 6,179, forward strand.
TAAAATCGATGGCGTAGTTATTATGCTCTTCCATCCCTGTAGCAACAGTCAAAATATTCGGATCAAAGATAATGTCTTCAGCTTTAAATTTTACAGTTTCCGTTAGTATTTTATAGGCGCGGGCACAGATTTCAATTCTTCTCTCATAGCTATCGGCCTGACCTTTTTCATCAAAGGCCATCACTACCACTGCCGCTCCGTATTTTCGAACCAGCTTTGCCTGCTGAATAAATCTTTCTTCGCCCTCTTTGAGAGAAATAGAGTTTACGATCGCTTTACCTTGAACTCGCTTAAGTCCTTCCTCGATGACACTCCATTTAGATGAATCAATCATGACCGGAACTTTACAAATATCTGGTTCAGAAGCAATAAGGTTCAGAAAATGAACCATGGTTTCTTCGGAATTAATCATCCCGTCATCCATGTTCACATCGATGATTTGGGCACCATTTTCCACTTGCTCACGGGCCACTCGTAGAGCTTCTTCGAAGTTTTTTTCTACGATCAGTTTTTTAAAAGCAATTGAACCCGTTAAATTCGTTCTTTCACCAATATTGATAAAATTTGAACCAGGAAAAATTTTAAGTGGCTCAAGACCCGAGAGTCTTGGGATCTTTTCGATAACTGGTAGTGCCCTCGGAGAAAAGCCTTTGGCGGCTTCAGCGATCGCACGAATATGTTCGTTGGTTGTTCCACAACAGCCACCCACAATATTGACCCATTTATTTTTTAAAAATTCAGAAAGTGTTTGAGACATGTGTTGAGGAGTCTCATCATATTGACCAAATTCATTGGGGAGACCTGCATTGGGGTAAACCGAGATATGAAAAGGTGACTCTTTAGCGAGAACTTCAATATAAGGGCGCATGAGTTCTGCACCTAGTGCACAGTTAATCCCAATAGAAAGTAGCGGATAATGGGAGACTGAATACAAAAAGGCTTCAATCGTCTGCCCCGAAAGTGTTCGGCCTGAGGCATCGGTAATAGTTCCAGAAACCATCACAGGTAGAGGCTCTTTATTTTCTTTTTCAAAATAATCTGCAATCGCAAACAGTGCGGCCTTACAGTTGAGCGTATCAAAAACAGTTTCGACTAAAAGTAGATCGACTCCGCCTTCTACGAGATATTTTGTTTGCTCATAATAATTTGCAACCAAATCATCAAAGTCCACTGCGCGAAAGCCCGGGTTGTTGACGTCAGGAGAAAGAGAAGCTGTTTTAGTTGTGGGACCAATAGAACCTGCCACAAAGCGCGGCTTAGAAGGATCTTTCTTGGTAAATTCATCCGCACATTTTTTTGCCAGTTTGGCCGCGACGAGATTTAGCTCAGGCACCAATTCTTCCATGTTGTAATCACCCATGGAAATTTGTGTACAACTGAAAGTGTTGGTCTCGATAATATCGGCGCCAGACTCGAGGTATTTGTTATGAATTTCTTCAATCACTTTAGGATTTGATAAAACCAAAAGATCGTTATTGCCTTTGAGTGGGCTTTTCCAATCTTTAAATCGACTCCCTCGATAATCTTCTTCTTGCAGATTATATTTTTGAATCATTGTGCCCATGGCACCGTCAAGAATGAGCACGCGGCTTTTTAATAGTTCATGAATATTCAAAGTGGAATCTCCCATAAATTCTGATTACTCTAGAGTAAAAATTGTTTATAAGCATTTTTTGCTAAAAAGTCAAATGATATTAGGTATTTAAAAAATGTTTAGTCGCCCAATTATCATCGAAATTTATTGATGTTTTTAACCGAACTTCCGATAAGGAGGTATGTTTAAGGGCCTAATTTTATTATTCTCTTTGTTTGCGTCGCTTGTTTTTGCAGCTCCCGTGGAGTGCGATCCTAGTGAACAATCAATCTTGCAAAAGTTTTTACCTTCTCCTTTTGGTAAGGCGGCTAGAAATATCCTAGACACCGAGTCCAAAGGTGTTGTCAGTGTAGTGAGTGATTTTAAGGCCAGTCATCCAAAAATTGAAGTGACTCGCATCGAAGTCTTAGTCTGTACTTCGCATTACCCATTAGCGCCTATTTCAATCACTGATAAAAATGAAAATGAACACATGGAGCTTGCCTTGCAGCGGGCACTCAATCTCAAAAAAGAATTTAACGCTCAAAAAATTTCTGCTCAGATCTCTCATAAGGCATGTGGCCCGACCTATGTTCAACTAGACAAAAATTGGCGTCTTGTGGTCAAAGGCAAATCAGGAAAAATTTATGATCAGGTCTTTGAAGAAATTGAAAAAACTCCTGGCATCCTAGAGCTTTACAAAAATGAGGCTTTTTTAAGTTCATTTGATGAAGTCAAGGCCAATTACCCCGAGCCACTTTTAGCGAAATACAAAGCTTTTCAGGGGTATCGATTAAGTGTTTTTGGTAAGCAACTCTGTGGGTCAGCTCACCATAAGATAGAAGCCAGTCAAAAAGAAAGCAAACGCTCCAAGCAAGAATAAATTCGGCCAGCGTCTATAATAAACACATTCAAGAAGTGATACCCAAACAGGACCCGTAATCGCAATTGAAGTGAGGGTTCCCACGTGGGCGTATTTTAGGGCGGCCAAATAAAGCGTAAGCGAAATAAAACAGCCACAAAATGCTGAAGCAAAAAGCAGGGATTGCTCTCGTTTACGAAGACTAATTACGTCCTTAAAAACCGTGACATAACTTTTGGGACTGATCAGTAAAAATCCAACCAGTGCACCCAAGCAGCGAATGACGTTTACCTGAAAGGTTTCAAGACCTGGCTCCATTTCATAGGCAGATCTGGTGAGCATCACACCAAAAGCATCCAAAGTAATTCCTAGAAAGGCCCACATAAAACTTTTCATATCCCAAGAACCAGTCGAGCGATTCCGTTCCAGCATGAAGATGAAGATACAAATCATCATGCAGATAACGGCCAGGGTTTGATTGAGTGAGAACAGCTGATTCAGGAAAAAATAGCCATAGATACCCACCATCAGGGGCTGAAAACTGTAGAGCACTAGTGAGCGTCCCGCACCTAATGTGGTGAAAGCGCGAAAAAGAAATATATCCCCAATACAAAGGCCAGACAGACCACTCAGAAGCAGCAGCAGAAATGGGTAAGTAGAGACGGAAACCATTTTTTGGGAAAACACCATGGCCAAGACAAAGGCCACAAAGGCGACCAGGACTTTTACCTGATTAATCCACATAGAAGAAAAACGTTTCGCATAGATAGTGAAAACCATGCTGGCAGTAGAGTAAGCAAGATTCGCGCCTATACCTAAAGCATAGACTTCTATTGAATTCAAAGAACTTCCTTTGTTAACTCGGTCTATAGTATAATATTTTTTATGAGTCAGGAAGATTTCAAAAATAAACTTACCCCCGAACAATACAATGTCTGCCGACTCGGCGGAACTGAAAGTCCTCATTCAGGGAAATTCAATAAACATTATGAAGAGGGCACCTACATTTGTGTCGCTTGTGGGCAGGAGCTGTTTAGTTCAAAGTCTAAATTTGATTCAGGCTCGGGTTGGCCAAGTTTTACTGAGATGATGGATTCAACCCATGTGACTCTCAAGCATGATTATGCCTACAATATGCACCGAATTGAGGCCAGATGCTCAAAATGTGATTCGCACCTTGGCCATGTGTTTGATGATGGCCCCGCTCCTACCGGACAGCGCTGGTGTATCAATTCAGTCGCCCTGGATTTTATTCCTCTCAACTCTGCAAAGCCTGGATAATTTATGAGTGATTCTTTTATCTCAGATAATAATAACTTCCATATTGAAGTGAAGACGAATTTTGATTTTGATCAGTCCAATCCTCTCAATTTTCAATACCTGTTTCGGTATACGGTTGTAATTACCAATAAGGGTGATGTCTCGGCCCAGTTGTTATCCCGTAAATGGAATATTAAAGATGCGAAAAATGAATTGAAATTTGTGGAAGGCCCAGGAGTTATTGGGCAGCAGCCGAATTTTGAGCCAGGTCAATCTTTTGAGTACTCTAGCTTTTGTCCTCTGCCCACAATGAGTGGAGAAATGTGGGGACATTTTAATATGATCAATAAATACGGACAGAGTTTTAAGATTGATACACCTCTTTTCAAATTCGATGTACCTAAAGAATTTATCGACAATTATTGAATCAGAATATCGAATTGCTTTTTTAGCAGCTCCAGGTTCTCTTTAAGATCGTTCAGTATTTCCTCTTTCGGAATCTCAGAATAATTCTCATCCTTAATCAACTCATGCATAATACGCAAGCGCTCCAGAATATTTAAAATAGAATGA
>CANFNN010000078.1 GCA_947448095.1 Bacteriovoracaceae bacterium
GAGATTAAGTGCTTTGTCAGCAAAGGAAGTGCTTTTGCGCTAAGTCAAAAGCACTTATTTTAGATTATTTCTTCTCGGTATTTAAAAGCTCGTCTACTTCTTCAACATCGAACTCATTAAGCCCGTATGGATTGTCTTTAGAGTTCAGATCTTCGTCCAGGTAGCGTTTGCCCATGTTCTCTTCAATCTCATCCAGAGAGTCCTGATCAATGCTTCCTTGCTTCTTCTCGATGTCATTGATGTTCTCGCTCTCGAGAAGTTTGTCTTCATCTAGTTTCGCATCGTTGAGTATGGTCTCGGCTTGCTCGATTTCATTTTCTAATCGTTCAAGGGCCTTAAGATCTTTTTCAGAATCTTTGATGACCGATTTTTCACGTTCTTGGCGCTCTAGTTCAGACAGTTCATCTTCAGTAAGCTGGATTTTATCGGCCTGCTTGAGCAGATCATCATTAAGATTTTCAAGATTAAGTTCAACATCCAACTCTTCAAGGGCCTTGCCGCCCATAAGCTCTTTTTTAGTTTGAGATTTGGCTTTCTTAGCGTTTATCTCACGCAGATGAGTTTCTTTCGTTTTAGTGATGGCAATATCACCTGGATAAAAATCTCTGATTGTTTTAGAAACAACTACAGTGGCAAAATTATCGGTCAATGTGATAACGGTCAACTCACCTATTTTATAAGTCGGTTGATCAGTAATATTTTCTTTTAATAGACGATCTTTAAATCCGAAAACTTCAAAAACGTTACCCATTTCAACGCCATCAGCTCGCCCACGGTCAAGATAAACCACGTCTCCGAAACCAAGTATTGATTGCATCGGATTAAAAGTCGCAAGGATCGCAGCTTCAACTAATCGCGAATTATAAGTAGTAGTGATGCGCTCCAATTTAGGAGTGTATGTGGTAATGCGGTCTCCACGCTGAGGAGTTCCTGCGACTTCAATAAACTGAACTTCCCATTTATCTTTGATCTTGCGAATCAGTTTAATTTGCCCAACTACGGCATACTTGTAGCCTTCGCGATCAGAGTTTTTATTTTGTGCCTTGCCCATAGAAGAATAGACAGAGAACTTATCACCAGGAAGAGCATTCACAGATTCATCAAATTTCACGTAAGCCGAGTCACCAATCGTGAAGAAAATATTTTCGTCAGGCCCATTGGTAACTTCGCCAAAGTCTTGAACAATATTAGTTGAGACAAAAGTGCTGAGGTAAAATCCTTCTTTGAAGGAGTAAACAATTCTCGAATTCTTATCAAAACCTAGTTTGTCATAATTAGAAGGAATGATGACATCAAACTCACTTCGAGGTGGTTCGTAATTTTCATACTCTCTATTTAGCGCCTGCTCACCCGCTTTATTCAGATCATCCATAGTCTCTTCAGAGGCATATTGAAAGTAAACACCCTGATTCGTGAGGTCAGTTTTTTCTTCAAGCCACTTAGGTTTAGCATCATCTCCAAAATTGGCCAAATCATCGGCACTCGTATTCCCAATAGATCCAGGAACTGCATCCAGTTCACTTGACGTAAACTCTCCCAATTTTACTTGAGGAGGATTCGCTCCACTTCCGGTTGTGAATGATAAAACCATTCCAGGCTCAATAAAATGAGGATTGGTGATATAAGAGTTAATCGACCAAATTTTAGGGTAATAAAAGCCAGAACCAAAAACTTTCTTACTGATTTTAAATAACCAGTCATTTTTTACGACTGTATAAGAATCAACTTTAGAAGCCGTAGCGACTTCATTCCACTCATTATCTGAAATTTGGCCTTGGATATTTTTTGCGATAGAAAGAAGATCTCTCTCCTCTCTTCCTACATCAAAAACTGCTGGCTCTGATGTTTCTTTCTTTTCTGTTGGTGCCGCAGCAGTAGATGTTTCAGTCTCTTCAACCTCGGTCTTCGCCGTATCTTTGGCAGGCTTAAATTCCTGATCATCTTCTAAATCAGTTTTTAAAGTATCTAAATCATCTGAGGGAGTTGCAACTGTTGCCGCCTCAGTGCTTGGCTCAAGAGATTCAAGAGTATCAGTTGTTTCGGCGTCAGAGGGAGAAACTGGGGCTTCTGCCGTTTCTGTCGTAGCCGTTGGCTCAGTTGCTTCAAGATCCTGAACTTCAGTCGATTCATCGGCAACCGGTTCAACAGTAGATTCGGGAGCCGATTTCGTTTCAGCTTTTGGGGCGGAAGGCTCTAGAACTTCTTTGGTTTCGCTATTAGCAGATTTATTATCATCTAGTAACGTTTGGAGGTCCTGGTCATTAAGCTCTTCATCCTGGGCAAATGCCATAGGAGAAGAATTCACCAAAAGTGCTACCGCGATGAGAAATGTTGCTTCTCTTTTCACCAGTTAAACCTGATCCTTATTTCGCTTCAAACACATCATTAATCATTGATGCGTATTGTTCTTTTTTATTTTGAATACCTAATTTATCACTGCAATTCATAGCAAACTTTAAAGAATCTAAAACCACACCTGAGTGCGCATTCTTATTTATTATATCCTCAAAAACTTGCAGGGCCAAGTCGTACTGGCCCTTACCGTAAAGAAGTTCACCAATCTGAAACTTTGAGCGCGCTTTAACGGCCGGAACGCTGGAATTTTCAAGTTGTTGAAAAATTTTTGTCGCTTCACCGGAGTTAGTCGATTTAAGTGCCATCGCCTTTTTAAAAAGGGCCAGCTGAGAGTCAAGATCAGTCGGTGCTTCTTCACTCGCTACGACAACCTGATTGGGAAAAGCATCAACGGTTTCAGCATTAGCAGATGTTTGAGCGAAATTTTCCGTAGATGATTTTTGCAACTCATCGGCCAATGAGGATTGTTCTTTGTTTGGGTTTTCTTTGAGTGTTTCGTATTTTTTAGAAAGTTCTTCGTATTTCACAAGGAGTTGGTCATATTGTTCGCGAGGAACGGAACGAGATCGTTTTGCACTTTTTTCGTCATCTGCAACGAGAGATCGTTCAACATCCCGATACCAAGAGCATGAATTGAGGACTAATAAGGTAAAGATAGCAATTAGGGCAGATTTCAAAGCGTCCTCCATGACATAACTTCTTAAATTTTTTGACTTTCCCTTCCTTTTATTTTAATTGGTAATCCTTTTTCGTCAAGGAAACTATGCCGCATACCTACCAATCGACTAAACAGCTCTTCTATTGCATCCTCAGAATGCCTAAGGACGATGCCTATTTCGTGTATTTCACGTTTGAATCCAATGAGGGGATGTGTTTCTACTCCACCGTGGATGAATCCTTAAAGGGGCAGTATAGGGACATAGAGGTCAGGTGTGCGATTGAATGGGAAGCGGATCTAAAGCAGCTCATCCAAAAACTCCAGACGGAAATCCGCCTGGATATTTTGGAAGAAAAAATTATTTTTGATTCTTAAACAGTTTTAAAACATCATCATGGTGAGTTTTTGTATCTACCTTATGAATCACATGAATGATCTTTCCAGCACCATTAATCAGGAAACTCTGTCTCATTATTCCCATGTATTCACGCCCCATGAACTTTTTTAGTCCCCATGAACCGTAGGCTTCGCAAACATTGTGGTCCAAATCAGACAACAGTGAGAAATTTAATTTGTCCTTATCTTCAAACTGCTTAAGTTTTTTGACTGGATCAGTACTAATTCCTAGCACCACAACATTAGCAGCTTTAAGTTTTGACTGAGAATCTCTTAGACCACATGCCTGAACAGTACAACCCGGAGTCATGGCCTTAGGATAGAAATAAACCACGACATTTTGACCTCGAAAATCTTTTAGGGAAACTTTTTTTCCATTTTGATCTTCCAAAGTGAAGTCCGGAGCCGTTTGACCTACTTCAAGAGCAACTGACTTGACGGTCGCCGCGACTTTTTTGGGCTCAGCCTTCTTAGATACTTTCTTGGTGACTTTTTTTGTGACTTTCTTGGCAGGCTTTTTCACTACTTTTTTCGCCGCTTTCTTCACTACTTTCTTGGCCATAATTTATCCTTTTTACCAGTTATCTCTTAATGATCTTAGTTTTATAAACAAGTTTCGCTCAATTGAAGGCCCGCTATCAATAGACATTTTATGAACCATGGCCTTTTCTTGAATCTCTCTTGTATTTAGGCGCAAGAAGGGATTCACCTTCTTCTCCTGACCCAAGGTCCACTGGAGGCCTTGTTCAGTATCAGCAGCTTTTACCATTTTTAGCGCTTCATCAATTTCTTTATTCTCAGGCTCACAATCCTTAGCGAATAAAAGATTTTTTAAAACATAATCATGCCCTGGATAAAGCACAACATTATCCGGCAGTTTTTTTAATCGATTAGTCGTTTCAAAAAGAGAAACAACATTTCCGCCCCCATGGCAATTGCCCACGCCACTATTAAATAATGTATCTCCGGAAAAAAGTGCCAGGACATCCTGTCCTTTTTGCCAATAAAACGCCACGTGATCACTAGTGTGTCCCGGAGTATCGATAAATTTGATCAGGTGCTGAGAATTAAGCTCTATTTGATTCTCATTTCTAGACAATACTGGGCAGTTAAACAGGCCTTGAAGCGCAGAGTTGCCACGAATATGATCCCAGTGTTGATGGGTGTTGAAAATTCCCATGAGCGTGAGAGACTCTTTTTTGATATAATCAATTATCGGCTTCTCATCAAATGGATCAATCACCCAGGCGTGAGCTGTCGTAGAATCCCAGATGAGGTAGCTGAAGTTTCTTAAGTCGTTGTGCGCGTAAAAAATTTTAACCTGGATCATAACATGTCTTACCTTTACTCATATTATACGCAAGTCTTCTTTCTCTTGTTCATTATCATCAATCACGTCTCAGAAATCTACCTTACACGGCGACAATTAGAAATGTTTCGCAAACATGCCCAGACGCCACCTGAAGAATTTAAAACTTTTTTGACTGATTCCGAGCACCAAAAAGCGATTCAATACTCTTCGGCTAAACTTAAGATGGGTCTTTTTCATCTGGTCTTCGATGGAATTGTTCTCTTTTACTGGTTTCCCCTTAGAGGAGCTGAAAAACTCTACCTCGCCTTGCCTTTCGAGGGAATGCATCATGAGGTACTCTTTTTAATCACCTTCAGCATGATTCAATTTGCACTCGGCCTGCCTTGGTCAATTTTTTCGACATTTGTGTTGGAAGAAAAATTTGGTTTTAATAAATCGACTCCCAAGCTCTTTATTCTTGATCGAGTGAAAGGTTTGATTCTAGGCGCAAGTATTGGGGTTCCCCTTCTCTACACCATCTTTTTTCTGTTTTCCTCGCTGGGAGACTGGTGGTGGCTAGCTAGTTTTGTCCTTCTAACCCTTTTTCAATTTTTCCTCGTCTGGATTTATCCTACGATTATTGCTCCTTTGTTTAATAAATTTCACCCGCTCGATGGGGATGAACTCAAACAAGGCATTGAAGCCTTAGTTCAGAGCGCTGGCTTCAACGCCAAAGAAGTTTTTGTCATGGATGCTTCACGCAGAAGCTCTCACGGAAATGCCTACTTTACGGGATTTGGAAAAAATAAGCGGGTGGTCTTTTTTGATACTTTACTCAAGCAGCTTGAGAACTCTGAAATTTTGGCCATCCTGGCCCACGAATTGGGGCACATGAAACTAAAGCATATTCCCAAGTCGATGCTAACCTCGATCATTTTGTCATTTTTAGGATTCTGGCTCATGGGGAAATTGGGCAATCAGCAGTGGTTTTTTCATGGCCATTTTATCCGCTCAATGTCGCCAGGAGTTTTGCTTTTGCTTTTTACCCAAGCACTTCCTCTATACACTTTTTGGTTTACACCCATAGGGACTTGGATTTCGCGTAAACGGGAATTCGAAGCTGATGCCTATGCCGCAAAAGAAACGAATCCCCAAAATCTCATTCAGGGATTACTCAAACTCTACCAGCAGAATGCGAGCCCGGTAGTCACGGATAAAATCTATTCAGGCTTTTATCACTCGCATCCACCAGCACTCGAGAGAATTAGAAAACTCGAATCATTCAAAAGCTAGGCCAGTTAGACACTGGCGAAGATAGTTTAAATAGGGTTTACGGAATTTTTCAATTTCATTATGAAGTTCATGATAGCCGCCCTCAAAAATTTTGAGCTGGGCATTCTTTTCGACATCGGTAAAATACTTGATCACAATTCCGGGATGCACCAACACATCCTCAGTTCCAATGGCGCAGTAGAGGGGGCACTTCACTCTCAGAGGCCGGGAGAAAACTTCGCGAGATGCCTTAATCACTTCTAGATATAACTTCGTATGAACTTTTAAGCAGGTAAGCTCATCTTTTACATAGCTCTCGTAAACTCGGCTGTCGTGAGAGAGTTTACGTAGATTCAAAACTTTTGCCACTGGGATAGTAGGAAGTTTCGTCAGACTTTCGAGTAAAAATTTAGGCGCATTGGCCAGAACAGGTCCCATGAGTCCAGGAGCCCCCGCAGCAGGAGAGCTGAGAAATACTTTTTCTGGATAAAGCTCATCCTTAACATGATTCTGCATATAATCTGCAGTAATCAATCCACCCATTGAGTGACCAAAAAGAATATAAGAATTGAGATTAAAATGTTTTTGTAAATATTGAATCACAACATCTAAATCCTTAGAGAAATCAGAAAAGTTCTCGACCCATGCCCTTTTGCCTCCACTTCGTCCGTGTCCACGTAGGTCATAAATCGCGATGTTAAAATTCTGAGAAAAAAGCTTTAAAAAGAACTCATGCCGCCCTAGGTGCTCTCCAAGACCGTGAGTAACGATCAACCATTTAGAACTGCCGGTTTCCCGAATCAGACATTTTAAGGGTGTTCCATCAAAAGAGATAATGTCCCGGTACTCGTTATTCATCAAATTTTCCTTTGTACGTACAAGAGTCTGCTATAATCTTATTATATGTATTGCCCAGTATGTTTTCAAAACACTATGAAGATTAAGTCTAACGGAGTCGTTAAGCTGGCCTTCAATGGGAAATCAAAAAATTCTTCGCTCTATACTTATAATCTCCAAAAAGAGACTCAAGAGCAACTGCTGGCCAAGCTCAGAGAGAAGGTTGTCGATTTTTTTAGTTTTTATTCAGATTTCAATAACAAAAGCCCCATAAAGAGCTTCGAGGCATTTTCGGCAGATTATTTATGTACCAATGCCTGCAAGATGGACATGATTAACACCAAGGTGAGTGTCGTAGGGGTCATTTATACCGTCTCTGAGGTAAAAAATATCCTCACAGAAGAAGGTCAAAAATTTGGAATCACCATCGAAGTCCCATTTAGATAACGACTAAATCTTGGCCTTAATCTTCACTTCAAACTCAAGAAAGCCTTTTAACTGAAAAGAGTCCGGAGCATGCTTGGGATCAATGTAAGCATCAATTTTGAGCGCATTTCCTTCTTTTAACATCGGAATTAAATCCACATCAGGGACCTTCAGATCCATGCAAACATTATTGCTGCAAGGATTGATCTCCCCTATTCCAAGTTCTTCGACTTTAAGAGCATCATTGCTCAATCTTGTTTTAAACATTTCTTCCAAAACGGGATCTTTTTTGAACTCAACAATTATTGATTTGCTGAGAGTATGAATACGAGAAAAGTAAGCACCATATTGCTCTTCGAGATATTTCCTAGTGGCATTGGGTTTATCAGTTTGTATGATATTGATTGTGCCCACTTCATCGCCCATAAGGGATTCTGTTCTATGGTCTTCATTGTATTTGATCAGCAGTAACCCTGGAGCATTCTTTTCCCAATCTTGAGCTTGACGATTTCTACGGCTGGGAAAGAGCGAATCAAAAAAAGATAACTCATTATGACTCATGGATCCTGTATCAACCGTAGGCTCCCAAGTTGGATTATCACGATTAATAGTCGTGGCCTTGACTTTCACAGCAAGCTTTCTTAAAAAATCGAAGTTCTCGCTCTTATCGCTCGTTTTTTCGATAAAAAAGAAAATACGTTTGATTTTAATTGAGGCCAAGTAGCCATCGGGAATTTCAGGAAGTGGCTGAGTTAATGTCAGTCTCGTTTTCCCAGCCCCCATCGAAGCACCCAGATTCATAAGTGAGCTTGCAAAGCCCCTAAAAAGCGGGTTCATGTCACCAACAGGAGACTTAAAAGTGGCTATCGACTTCTCAGATAAGGGTATAACTATAGGAAAAGTAACGTGCTCACCGTCACCTAGCGCGCGGGCCTCGACATGGGTCTTAATCGTGCTTTTCTGGCCACAACTAGAGGCCAGCATCATCAGACTTAGCAAGAGAGCACTCGTTTTCATGGTCTAAACCTCTGAAATAACATATTGATTTGCCCATTATAGCAAACCGTTCAAAAGTTTGTTGGCGGCGTGTCATATTTACATACCACCGAGTAACTTATTCCGACTGGTCGCGTTATCGAGTAATATCTTCACATCAACAAGGCATTTTGGGGAGAGATCGATGAAGAGATTGTTTTCAGCTTTAGCACTCGCTTTCACAGTATCTGCATATGGGCAGGCCTGGAAAACGCTCCCTAAAGGAGTGCGAATCATGGGCTATAGAAATGTCACTACTTCAAAAGTGAAGTCTAACTATAATCAATTTAGATCTGAATCAACTCTTGGATCCCAGTTTCGTATCGATGCTACTACTCTCAATTCAATTGCCAATAATGTCATCGTACCAGGCCAGGATATCGATGCAGCAGCTTACAAAAATTTCTTAATCGGTGAGTATAAGGTCGATGCATCGGCCCAGTTTAATGTTCAAGGTTTTGGCTTTGGATATGGTCTTACTGATAGAGTGATGGTTTACGCGGAAGTTGCTTATTACAACGCCCAAGTTAAAGCGAACATCAAAAGAACTAAGAAAAATACCTACGCTTCTACCAGCAATATTCTTTTAGGCGGAAACGGCGATCTTACCAACAGTACCGTGGGCGATAATATCAAGAATCTTCCGGATGTAGATGAGGCCGTTATTCAATCAGCGATTACTAATCATTATGGTTATAAGCCGATTGGTGACTGGTATGGCGCTGGATACGGCGATATGGAAACGGGACTTATGACAAAACTGGTAGACAAGGGAACTTGGGGACTCATGTTTTACCCAGGGGCTGTCCTTCCTACAGGCCGCCAGGATGATCCCGATATTCTTCAAGACATTGGTTTTGGAGACGGACAATTCGATTTATTCTCAGAACTTGCAACTGGTTATATTGTTAACGATTACCTGAATTTCGGAACAACTCTTCGATACACTTATCAGGCATCAACTCAAAAAGAATTAAGAATTCCTGATAGTCGTGATTTTTCTCTTTCTGACAGAAAGGGTGAATTCAATGTGAAGTACGGGGACAAGATCAATTGGATGGTAAACTCAACATTTGCTTATAATGATTGGCTCTCATTCACACCGGTTTACCGTTTTCTCTATCAAATGCCATCTGAGTACACTTCTAAGTATTCAAATGCTGATGAATATCTATCTTACAACACTGACCGCATGGAGCATCAGATTCAACTGACAACGACCATCTCATCGATTCAGCCATTTCTTAAAAAGAAATTTCTTCTTCCTGCTCAGATCAATATGAACCTGGTTCAGACTGTGGCCGGAAAAAACGTACCTAAGGTAGGAAGATTTGAGATTGAACTAAGAATGATGTTCTAGAGAACGAGCTTGTAGCCGGTTCCCCAAACAGTCTCAATACCAATTTGAATTTTGTTCATTTTTTTTCTTAGCGAAAAAATATGAACGTCAATATTTCTGGCCGTCATTTCCAGATCATTTTCAAACTGAGCAATGAGCTCTTCACGCGTGCTCGGAGTTTTTTGGTTCTTATGAAGCTGTTGAAAAATAATAAATTCACGTGATGTAAGATTCACGGTCACGCCATCTTTCATCACACTATAGGCCTCAGGAATGAGCTTAAGACCAACGTTAATCAGATTCTCATTCAGGTTACTCACCTTACTGTGAGCATTTTCAACACGAACAATCAGCTCATCGTAGTTAAAAGGCTTCGTGAGATAATCATCTGCACCTGATTTAAGTCCTTCAATAATCTGCTCGGGCTTGTTGTACGCAGAAATCATAAAGATAGGTGAAAGCTTATCCTTAAGACGAATCGCCTTAATAATATCTACACCTTTAATGCCTGGAAGATTCCAGTCCACTAGGTAAACACAATGAGTGGGGCAATTCTTTGCCGCAAAAAATTCTTCGGCCGATAAAAAAGGCGTCACAATAAAATTATTTTTTTCCAAAATATATTTTAGCGATTCAACGATATCTTTTTCGTCTTCAATAATAACAATGTTTTTTTGTTTACTCATAGCACATGTCCTCTAAGAAAACGTACGGTTGGCGCAACTTACCTAAGATATAAATCTACAGGGAAAATATATTGATGAGAAGGGAATTTAATTTCAGTAGCTTGGAGTTAA
>CANFNN010000079.1 GCA_947448095.1 Bacteriovoracaceae bacterium
AGAACTTCTTTTAAATAATTGGCCGACATCATCACGATGATTCCTGCCAAAGTCCCAAGGGCCCACCCTTCAATTGAAAAAATACTATGAACCATTTGCAGCCCAAGAATGAGCCAAGGAACAAGCGGGGAGTCCATGCGAATCGCCAAAAATAAAATGATTAAGACATTGAATGTGAGGCGATATTCCTTCCAGCCCATTGCCGGAAGCACCGTCGATGTCACTATTTCAAGCCCGATCAAAAGCGCTAAAGTAATGATAAAAGATATTAAGACCTGGGAAAATTTCATTTTCATAGCTTGATCTCGGTAGTGGGAACAATTCCAGGAGCCAAGGCCACTTCACTTGGAATAAGAACTAGAACTTCTTCAAGTTTATCGAAATCAACACTTGGAATAACTTCAATCGACAAGGTCATTCCAAAGTTTTCTTTCTTGATATCAGTAATCATTCCGACTTTAATTCCCTTCGGATAAATTCCCCCGACGCCGGCCGTGATCAACTTATCGCCGACTTCAACTGGCTCGTTTCTCATGATATATTTGAGAGCGCATTTAAAATTGAAAACACCCTCCACTATCCCATGGGTACGAGTTCTCTCGATCATGACATCTACGCGATTGTTTTGATCAAGAATCGTCAAAACATCAGCATAATTATCAGTTACCCGGTAGACGTAGCCAACTAGCCCGTGGTCGGTAATAACTGGCGCCATGACTTTAATGCCGTCTTTCTTACCTTTATTGAGTCGAATGACTTTGAATTCGTTGGCAGAATCCCAACCAACGACTTGCGCCATAACTCGCTGATGAGACATTTCATCAGAATAACTCAGCAATCTCTTGAGCCTAAGATTCTCTTTTCTTACTTCTTCCATTGTCGTGAGATCACTCTCAAGGCGGGAGATCTGTTTTTTGAGAACGTTATTTTCCTTACTGGTATTAACGATCAAAAGATAGTTTTCCCACAGGAAAGAAAGCGATTTTTTGGAATTAGCGAGTCCCTCTTGAATGGGTGAAATCACTTCGGTCACCAGTTGGTGAAACAAGGTGGTCTCGTTCAAGTCAAAGCGCTTTTGAGAGATGCCATAAACTGCCAGGATTGCGACCAGCAGATTATTGACAATTTTAGTTTTAGAAGACTCATTAATCAGTTTCAAGCTCAGGCCCTTAAAGTATTTTGTCTAATTGCTTAAGAATAACGAAATCAATGCCCAATGCCAACGAAGTTTCTAGTCAAAAGTCTTTGACCGCTAACATGGTTCCCCGATAAAATAACGAGCATTTATTTTTAGTCCAAAGGAACCCAATGAAGAACGCTTTTGCGAGCAAAATGTCCTATTTTATCCTGACCTTTATCTTTCTGATCATTACTGCGAGCTTTTTGTTCAGTGGTTTTGACAAGTTTTCCCTCGGAGGAGGCAAAAATGTGGCGACTGTTGATGGCACGGAAATCACGATAAAAGAATACCAAGCTGCTCTTAATAAGCAGGTAGAGTTCTTTAATCAGATGATGGGTGGCAAAGGCATGACCCAGAAACAATTGGAAGAGATGGGAATCAAACAGTCTGTCATGAATGGTCTGGTTCAGCAGAAATTGATCGCAAATACTGCCGACAACATGGGACTCATAGTGTCATTGGATGAGATTAAGAGCGAAATCAAAAATCTTCCTTATTTTAAGCGTAATGAGCAGTTTGATGTAAACCTTTATCGCAACGTATTACAGTCAAATGGGTACACTCCAACTCAATTTGAAGAACTGATTGGAAATGACCTAAAGCAAAAGAAAGTTGATGAGCTGTTTAACACAACTGTTATTTCAGAGAATTTCGTCAAAGACGTTCTGAATTTTAAGCACAATGGCATCAATGTTCATGCTATCAAAATTAGCCGTCAGTCTCTTGCTCCCCTTGTCAGTGTTTCAGAAGAAGAAATTAAAGCTTACCTAGCGAAACCTGAAAATACTAAGACGCTCGAAGCTGCTTACACTGAAAACTATGCCAAATACAACCAAGCTGAAGAAGTGAAAGCTCGTCACATTTTGATAAAAGCAGAAGATCCTAAGGCTCTCGATAAAATCAAGGCGATTAAAGCGAAAGTTAATAACAAAAATTTCGCTGCTATCGCTGGCAAAGAGTCAGAAGATCCTACCGGAAAAACCAACGGTGGAGACCTTGGATGGTTTGGCCGTGGCAGAATGGTTCCTGAGTTCGACGATGTTGCTTTCAAGATGACCCCTGGAACAATTTCTGAGCCGATTAAAACTCAGTTTGGTTATCACATCATTTATGTAGAAGATAAAAAAGCTGCCCAAACAAAGCCGCTTGATCTGGTCAAAAATGAACTAGCGCAAATGGCAGTTCAAAAAACTAAGGCACAGGACTTAGATAAACTGCTTGAAACTGAGAAAGAAAAAATTACGGCCCTGCTAAAAGATAACAAACTCGCTGATTTGGAAATCTTGCAGAAAAAACTAGATGCTCAATTCTTTAAAAATTCAGAAGTAAATCAGTACGATCAAACGATTGGACAGCTGAATCTTTCTCCTAAAGAGTCGGAAGAGCTGTTTAAGGCCAACATCGGTGACACTTTGAACTTTGGAAATGCTGGAACTATTTATTTAGTCAAAGTGAATTCAAAGACAATCAGTGAGCCTAAAAAAGTAGAAGATCAGCTTTCGGCCGAAATGACCGCTCAAGGACAGGCATTTTCTCGGAAAGTGAGAGAAGAGTTGATAAAATCTTTAAATAACAAAGCTAAGATTGTCACGAACCCTGCTTTAATGTAATTTAATCGCGTTAATAGGAGCTTCACATGGCAGATAAGAATTCACGATTCAAAGATAACATCCTCGGTAAGTACTACGTGGATGATCAATGTATTGCGTGCGATGCTTGTTGCGTGGAAGCTCCTAAATTTTTCACCATGAACGATAATGATGGCCATGCCTACGTTATGCTTCAGCCTCAAACTCCCGCTGAAATTGAAGAAGCTGAGAACGCACTGGCAGCTTGCCCTGTTGAAGCGATTGGAAATAACGGTTAATCAAGCTTTCCCGCCTTCCCTCACTCAATTACCCTTATTGTGACCCAGCCATAATTTGTAGTCACAAGTTCTTTTGAATAGTGCTCCAATCCTTTGAAACTACCAAAACATTCAAACGCATGATCAATTGAACTACAATCACCCTATGAAAAATCTAGTTCTTTTTCCTATGCTCTTATCAGTTTGTTTGTCTGCCCATGCCCAGACTGCGGGCGATTGCCTGAAGGAATCGATTGAAGTAGCAATCTCACTCAAAATCTCCTCACTAAGCGCAGGAGATTGTTCTCATTTAGGTATTGAGCAGTTCAAGGAAATTGAAGGAACCATACAAAATAAAAAACGCTTTCTTAAAAATGCTCTGGCGAGTTTAAATTCGGGCCAAAAAATTCCTGCTCGCTTCTTTATGTCCATAAGTGAAAATCCTTCAGAGCTGGAGCTTGATAAAAATAACTTATGTGGGGTTGTCTCAAAAACTTCTGCTGAAGGGGCCAAGGAAATCATGAAGGACTGCCCTGCTGGAGCTGGAGCTTTTCAATCGATGTTAAGTTTAAGTCGGATATCTGAAAGCAATCCCAATTCGGCTTGCAGTACCGTAAATGACATCAAGATAAAAGCCTGTAAAGAAAGCCAGAAAAAATAAAAGTCAGATCCTCTTATTTTTTAGCAAACTCGCACTGAAATCCGTACTGTTTATTTTCCCAACGATAGTGAGTCGAATCTCGGAACTCAAATTTTAACCCGTCATTTTCACAGATACTGCTCTCGCATGAGTAAGTGTAAGGTCCCATGGAGCCGCACCAACCGACATATTCAACTGTGATAGCTGAAAGCTTATCTCCAGAAAAAATAGGCTTCAGAATTTGATCACAAATGCTCTCGTCATTGCCTTTAAGACATTCATATAGGCCACGAGCAGGCTTGAGAGAAGTGGCATAAGTTATATTGATGAAAAAAATGGAAAGAAGAAGGGTTTTCATTCTTCTATTTTAGCGTGGGATAAAAAAAGTGGGTCCAACATTTTCTAACAGAGTGGTATATAAAGGAGCTCAAGCTTTCGCTTGAGCTCCCCTTAGGAGTTAGAGACTAGGAGTAGAGACTATTAACGTTTAATGTTAAGAACTTCTTGTAACATCTGGTCAGATGTTGTGATGGTTCTTGTGTTGGCCTGGAAGTTACGTTGAGCGGCCATTAAACCGATGAACTCGTTAGCGATATCAACGTTTGATTGCTCAATTGATTTCGCAAGAACTTCACCGCGACCATCTGCACCCGGCTTACCAAGAGCAGCTTGGCCTGATTTAAGAGTTTGTTTAAATAAGTTCTTACCAGTTTTGAATAGACCTTCGTTGTTTTCAAACTTAGCTACAAGAACTTGTCCAAGATCACGTTGTTGACCGTTGTCGTAAACAGCAGTCAAGATACCTTGATCATTGAAAGACATTGAAGAAAGTGTTGCAGCCGAAGAACCATCTTGTGTATGACGAGCGATAGATGATTTCGATCCGAACTGAGTTGAAGCATCAAGACCAGTTCCACCCTCTTTCAGAGATTTACCAAAGTTAAGAGAGATTTTTTGTCCTGCAGCTGCACCTTTATTAAAGTTGAAGCTATTTGCGCCTGGAATTTCTTCTTCAAGCACACCTTTTTGGTTGAACTTCAATTGACCATTGGCCATTTCAACCATTTTTCCTGGAACTCCGCCAGCAGCGTCTGCACCATCAACCATGGCATGGTATTCCCATGAAGCACCATCAGCAGCTTTATTATAATATACAGTCATCAAGCGAGCTGTACCGACGTTATCGTAAACAGTCATTGATGAGTTGAAGTTAGATGTTTTTTCTGGATTAGCAGGATCAAACTTCATTACTGGCTCACGAGAATCTAAGTTCATCGAAAGAGTCACTTCAGAAGAAGGAGTTGCTGGGATTGTAGTGTTACCAAGTTTAATTGGGCCAGACTTAGTAGTGATTCCACCTTTTTCGTCAGGTTGAAAACCGTTAACTTTATAACCATCACCGTTAACCATGAAGCCTTCTTTATCGAAGTGAAAGGCACCATCACGAGTATAACCTTTACCTTGTGGAGCATCGACTTCAAAAAAGCCGTTACCGTTAATAGCAAGGTCAGTGATATTTTGCGTACGAGCAACAGTTCCTTGATTGAACTGAGCTGTAATGTGAGCAAGTTTTGTTCCTGAACCGATTTGATCTCCGCCATCAATCCCTTTTAGAGAAGCTGAAAGCATGTCTTGGAATTCTGCGCGGGATGATTTGAATCCGGTTGTGCCGGCGTTGGCGATGTTGTCACCGACTACTGACATGGCTTGTCCAGCAGCGTTTAGACCTGTTACACCGATGTTAAAAGATGAAAGAATACTCATTTGTCCCTCCTAGACTTGGCGAGGGGTTCGAAGACTACAGCTTCTTACCAGTGGCTTCCAGAAAAGGACCAGCCAACCTCATATGCCAAAATTAATATTAAAAACCGCTAACTCCCATTAGCAACTACATCATAAATATGGTCGAATCGATTTTCGTAAAAACGTTTTCGTTCATGTTATTTTTATCTACCGCAGTTACCACCGTATTTTTATCTACGTCGACGACATAAGCCGCCTTGTTGGTAATTACGAGAGAGTCATGACCACCCTTCGCTCTTAACTTACTAACCGCTTCTTTAAGCTTCATGAATTCATTTCCATCAAGCTCAATATTTCTTTCCTGCAACCTTTTCATCGCGTGAGAAGAAACCTGAACATCCTGTCCAATATTTTTCTCAGAGACTTGAGGCTGACGAATATTTTGTGATCCGCTCTCTTTCGAAAGCTCATCAACTAAACCTTTAAATTCGCTCTTCTCACCTTGTTTAAGGGCATTTGCTTTTTCGTTCTTCTGAATATCAGAAGGTAGCGAAGAAACATTTGGAATAAGAAACGAATTAACTTTACTCATACTAATCGTAAATTCCTGCATTCTGAGAGTAAGCGTTCATTGCTCTCTCAGCTGGAACATTATTCGTATTTGAATTTGTTCCGTTATTTAATTGTATCGAACCATTTCGCCCCGACAAGCCGGAATTTAATGCCTGTGCTGCGTTGACAGAAGCTGCGTTATCTACCTGATGAGTTTGTGTATCAGCAGTATGAAAACTTGCAACATCTCTCAAGAAAACTTTCTGTCCATCAACAGTTAAAACAGGTTCACCCTGATCAAACGTTACGCTTTGGACAGTACCAGTGGCCTCAGTTCGTGTTCCCACTTCCTGACCCATATCATCCCAAGCTTTTACTTGTGCTGTATATTTACCTTTCACGGCCGGAGTTCCATCCAGCGCTACTCCATCCCAAGTCACTTGATGAGCACCTTCGGATAAACCTTCTTTCCAGATTTCACCCGCAACGTTATTCTTCGAATCAAGAATTCGAATCATGACTTTATTTGCCTGACCATCAAGTTTGAACAGAACTTCACTTGGGTCACCACTTTCTTTAAGATTCATCGTTGAACCAGTGGTTACAACTTTTTTCCCAACGAAAGAAGCGGCATAAAACTTATCTTGAATCGCTTGATTCTTACCGTTGTCTTCAAACTTTTTATTTAAATTTGAAAGTTGCTCAAGTTGAGAAAACTGAGCAAGCTCACCAGTAAATTTACTCTGATCCATAGGATTCATAGGATCTTGGTTTTGCAATTGAAATGTTAAAAGCTTCATGAACTCATCTTTGCCAAGTTGGTTGTGTGGACCTTCTTTGAAGAGTTCATTCTTAGGCTTGTAACCAGTTGCTTTATTGATCAGGGCTTCACGTTGTTCCGCTTCTGATCGACCTTTTCCAATCAGGGTTTTAGGCCCAATTTGAACTTGGTTATATTGTGCTTGCTGAGCTGTTACTGGTCTTCCCATTTCAGGCATTAGGCCGCCTCTTGTTCTTTAAGAATATTCCAAAGATCCTGGCGACGATCAGATTCATGACGTCTTTGATTTTGCTCAGAACCAAATTGTTTCTCTTGACCTGCTCCACCGCGACCAGACTGACTTCCAAAATCGAAATCATTTTTGGCTGTTTGAGACGGTGTTTCAACTTTAAGATCAGAGACGTTAATACCTGAACTTGTTAAGTGAGAAAATAAATCTTTTGAATTTGCTTGGAAGAAATTTTTCCCATCAACTGAATGAGTCGCAATATTGATGGCAATTGAATCCTGACCGGCGGCCAGTTTATTCACCGTAATATCAATCATACCCAACTGATCATGATTCACTCTCATATTAACAGTTGGCTCTTTAGCCGCTTTGGCCTGAACAATATAATCAGTGATCTGAGTCATGATCTGATTTGGATTATCAGTCTTGATGTCAGACATGTTGAAAGTTTTAATCGGAGCTTGAGCTTCGTTAACTTTTGCATTCGTACTCAAATCGGCTTGAGCGTTTAAAATGAATTGTTGAGAATTCATAGAAGAGCCACCTGTACCAGACTCAGCTGATCCAAGCTCATTAATGATTTGAGTTGAAGTCAAACCAGTCTCAGCGCCGGCCTTACCGGTAGCAGCTTTATTCGGCATACCGTAAGCAGAAGCATTATTCATTGATTTTTTTACAGCAAGATTTTTCTGAGCAACAAAATCGTCCATGTTTATTAACTGTGGGTCAATTTCGGCTTGTGCGAGATCTAAAGCTGGTGCGCGAGAAGATTGAACTTGAGGCGTTTTAAGCAAGGCCTGAGAAATCTCAGCTTCTACTTCTGCATTGATTTCAGGATTAGCTTCACCCTGGGCAAGTTTTAAGATTTGCTCGTTAGTCAATTCAACCGGAACTTCAGTTGTCTCTGGTTGAATAATTTTATCCACTCCTAGGATTAGAGCAGAGTCAAAAACTTTGGGACTTACGGAATCAGTTTCAGGAGTTTTATTAGTTGCCGACGGTGTTACCAGCATCTGCTCTTGAGAAACTTCAACAGGCTTAACTTTAAGATCAACTTCTTCAGTTGAAAGCGAAGCTTTGAGTTCACTGGCAAAATCCTCACCCTCATCTTTATTTTCAACACCATTCGCTTTGGACTTAACTTCGCCCTCAGCTTTAACCTTAGCTTTCGGAGAAGCTTTTGGTTCGATGTTTTTAATATGAGCTGACTGAATCATTTGTTTCCTTAGTGGTCCTACGAATTATTCTGACACGACTCGGGGTAATAAATAAAGCGGGGCAGAAACTTCCAAAACAACTTGAGATTTATTTTCTGGGTAGGCAAATTGTGCTCAAAATTCGAAAGTTCAACCACTTAGACCCATGTCTAACTTCTATACACCACTATGAAAATAGGGGAAGTTCATACTTGTACTGACTGATATTAGTGTCGACCATTCACTAAGGCGCGACTTCTATCCTGGCACAGGGGGCAATCGCTCAGAATTTAGACACTAACAATTATCTCGTCATATTAGTTTGTCTAAATGATCGAAATCAGGCCGCCATTTAGAGATAAAGATGGCCTTAATGTTGCTCTAAAGAATCTATGAAATACATATTAAATGCAATCCTATCAGTATCCACTCTGTACTCAGCAACAGCTAGTGCAGATGTAAAGGTCTATAACTTATTTTCAGACTCAATCCCTACAACAAATTCTCGTATGAGAGTATGTACGCTTACCATCAACTCACCCGATGAAAAAACAGCATTCATCGAGCATAGTAAACAAATTAATGAATCTGTCGATTACATTGAGCTCGTTCCCAACAATAAAACCCCTCAGCGTAATACATGGATGAAGTCTGTGTGTGAACAATTAACAAGAAAGAAAGTAAGCTGTGATAAATTAGTCCTTTCTTCTCATTTTGGTCCCCGCCTTTATGGAGAATCTCGTAAAGAGATTGATTTGGACTATTTAGAATCTTTGAGTTGCAGCTCAACTTGCGCTGCTTTATTCGCTAAACGCAAAGAAACATATTTGTTCACATGTAATTCTCTTTCAGGAACCGCCGACGATAATCGCCGTTCTCAATCATCCGGACTGCTGTCAAGTGAACAAAGCTCAACACGACAGAACTATGTGGCGATCCAAATCGCACACGATGCTTCAAGGAGCTGGGCAGAAGAAGCTGCCGAGGCCCGATATGGTAACTATTCTGAAGGAGGAAGCTTTGGAGAAAGATTTTTGATGGCATTTGGTAACTCTATTCCTGAACATCAAGTTTATGGTTTCACAAGCGTGAGTAATATTGGCTCAAATAATACAAAATTCATTCGTTCGGCCTTGAAACAAAATAAACAGCTTGAAGTAGTCATGAAATCTCAAAACATGGTAAAACGTTCTGGATATTTGTCTTTGGATGAGCAAATAAAGAAACGATGGACCTGTAACATGCTCACGAAAAGTCCTGAAGAAGTTGCACCTCAAATTGTGAAAGAGATCTCTACACCCAAAACTGAACACCGACGTTTGTATGGAAGCGTTATTCGATTTATGACAGAATATTTTACTCCTCATCATAAATATCGAGAGGATGAAATAGAATATCCAAGTCTAGCCCAGCATACTTGGTTTCGATCACTTCAAAACAACAAGGAGCTGAGGGCCTATACGGCCGAAGCCTTGAAAACCAAAGATCTCCCGTCCTCCTCACGATTACGCTGGAGTGCCTTCTCATATAATTTAGGATGGATTAGTCAAAGTAGCTACTACTCCCATTTATCACGAGGACTATATGGCCTCATGAAGCCTCCTTACAATGTAGAGACAAGGGATGATGTTCTTCATTACGCTAAACTTTTTCCTGAAGCTGCTAACGCTCTAGGGCCAATTCCAGCGGAACTTAAGGCCAATTCTGAAAGCCGAAATAAAATAGAAGAATTGCTTCCTCTTATTAAAGGCTTTTAAAAGGGCCCAGATGGGAAGGCCACAAGCTCAATTAATTAGGGAAGAATAGAAGGTTAAGGTACGTAGGTTGACAGTTTACTAGGAATTAAGAAACTGCAATTATCTCACCTCCTCCAATCGAATATTCTTTTTTCACTTTCCAATCAAGTAAAAAATATAATGAATGAAACTCTTTGTAGGGATTAGTGTATAGGAAAGCATACAAATTATAACAAAACGATGGATAAAACCATTCGCCAATCAACCGGTGATTTTATGAAGAATCTTTTTCTAGGACTAGTATTTTTAAGTTCACTCATAGCATCTGCCCAAGCTCAAAGCTACGAACCATATCCATGTCGTACAGGGAATACGAACACCAGTATTGACCTTTATAACAGTGATGATCTTTTTTTTACAGGAAGATTTCTTTCACGCAACGGTAAGCCTCTTGAAGCAATTCAGTGCTTAAATAGAGCAAAA
>CANFNN010000080.1 GCA_947448095.1 Bacteriovoracaceae bacterium
ACCATCTGGATCTTGAAACCATTCAGGATTTTGAAGAAGAGAATCAGTATACACGTAAAACCTTTATGCTTATTTCGCATGACAGAAGTTTATTAACTAACGTCGTGGATAGAATTATTCATATTCAACGAGGCAAGCTTAGAAGTTTTGCTGGAACTTACGGAGCGTACTTAGAGTTCTTACAGGAAGATCAAAAGCGTCGGGAAAAGGAATTGGATAAATTGTCCAATTACCAAAGACGTGAAAATGCATGGATCACCAGAGGTGCTAAGGCGCGCCGAACGAAAAGTAAAAAACGTATTGAAGACTACGGAACCTTGAATAAAGCCATTCAGGACCTTAAGGCCCAGGCGCATAAATCAGTGAGTCTGGATTTAAAATCCTCTGGCAGAAAATCTAAAGTCCTGATTGCGGCCGAAGATTTGACTCTTAAGTTTGGCGAGCGCACGCTGTTCAATGGTCTCAATTTTTCTATCTCTAAGGGTGATAAGATTGCTCTCATGGGAAGAAATGGCGCTGGTAAGAGTTCACTTCTCAAAATTCTTTTAGGCGAACTAGAGCAGACCGGTGGTACGGTTAAAAAACTGGACTCACTGGACGTTGGGTATTTTTCTCAAAAACGAGAAGCGCTTAAAGATGATGAAACTCCTTGGACCATGATCGGGGAGGGGATTGATTACGTTATTTCAAACACTGGGGACAAGCGCCATGTGGCGAGCTATCTTGAGAATTTTCTTTTTAGTTCGGATGAAATCAAGCGACCTATTCATACTTTCTCTGGGGGCGAAAAAAATCGTCTTCAATTAGCACAGTTCATGAAACACGCTAGAGATATCTGGATCTTTGATGAGCCTACCAATGACTTGGATTTAGAGACCATTGGTATTCTTGAAGAAGAGCTCAGGACTTATGAAGGAGCGTTGATCATCGTTGGACATGATCGCTCGTTCATTGAAAACGTCACCGACAAGTGCTGGGTTCTGCATGACGGACAACTGGAACACTTTGAGGCTGGATTCTCTCAAGCTGAAATGTTTTTGGAAGCGATTCACTTAGAAGAAGAGTTGAAGAAAAAAGCTCCTCCTGCAGCTGCGCCAAAAGCTGCTTCGAAAGAGAAAATGACCAATAAAGAGCGCAACCGATACAACGAACTTCAAAAAGAAATAGAAAAACTAGAGTTGAAAATTGCTGTGATCAAAGGCGAAATGAGTACTGCTGGGTTTGCCAAATTAGCAGAACTTCAAACCAAACTGGATACCAATGATTCTAAGCTTGAATTATTATTTACCGAATGGGCCGATCTAGAGTCCAAATTATAAAGTGAGGAAATATGGAACCGACATTTAGCAGGAACGTTTCGCAAAGCCCTACTCAGAATCTTGTCGTTGGACAATACATGTCTAAAGTTTACATGTGGATGACCGTGGGAATCCTTTTGACTGGCATGGTTGCCATGGGATTCGCGAGTGATCAGGAATTAGTTTACACAGTCGCTTCAAATAAAATTCTTTTCTGGGGTCTATTCATTGCTCAGCTTGGACTCGTTATGTGGTTAACGGCCGGAATCAATAAGATGAATTCTTTGACGGCTACTTGTTTGTTTCTCATCTATGCATCTTTGACAGGGGTCACTCTCTCTGTGATCTCTCTTGTGTATACACAAGAAAGTATTGCCAGTGCCTTTTTCACAACTGCGGCGGGTTTTGCAGGCCTTAGTGCTTTTGGTTACGTCACGAAAAGAAATCTCGGACCCGTTGGTAACTTTTGCCAAATGGGTTTATGGGGTCTCGTGGGCTTCAGTATTCTTTCGATCTTTTTTCCCTCTTTGATGGGTACGACCGCCAGCAAAGTTTATGGGCTAGTTGGGATTGTGGTGTTTGCGGGCCTAACGGCCTATGACACTCAGGTAATTAAGGATATGGCGCTTCAGTCTCGGACTGCAGAAGAAAGCCAAAAGGGTGCCATTCTTGGTGCACTGAAACTGTACCTTGATTTTGTTAACTTATTTCTCTTCCTTCTAAGAATGACCGGCGACCGCAGACGCTAGTATTTTTTGCCTACCCAGGCCTCCTAAGGAGACCTGGGTAAACTTGAGCGGGATATTTTTGCCCGATTCTTTCGTCCTCAATAAACCTTTAAAATCATGGGATGAGAACTCTGGTCATCCTCAGTTTAGTTGCCTGCATTTATCTTCACTTCCGAAGTCGAGAAGCTGAAGTGGTTCAACTTGATTCTCTGTCTTATAAACAATCTTCCATAAAAAAAATCGCTGCACCAAAAGTTGAACTTCCGGCCGACACACTTTTATCTCAAACACTCCCTGCCTCAGGTTTTGTAGAATCAGATAATGATCCCATGATCACTCAAGCCGACGTAACTGAAGAGTTTGATGAGGACGATCTTTCGCAGCTTCCTTGGGACGATATCGAAGAAGGTTGGAAGACTCATCTTAAAGAATTCTTGGTCAGTGTTGACCCAGAAAAAGCTGAAGAAATGTATTCGGCCTATCTTGAGGAGAAAAAGAAATACGTGGAAAGAGTTGATTTCACCGATCAGGATGGAGCGATAGAAAATGCTGCCAGTTCTGACCCTCTCGTTGAGCATGATGCCAATGAAGGGGAGCTTGAGCGGACCCATAATGAGAATTTAAAAGAAATTTTTGGGGATAATTACTCAAAGGTTGAATCTTTGCACCAGGAATACGTTGAGTCTGTACAGTACTTGAACCGCTCATCCGTCAAATTTAGTATCTCTCTCTAGAACTTCCTAATATTTCTATCTATTTGTGATCACTTAGGTCCTGAAAAATCATGCACTTTAGCTTTGATGGATATGGATCTTTTTGCTAGAGTGGGTCAAAAATTCAAGGATATTTATGCTTTCGGCACATGACCTGCGGCTTCAGTTTGGTGGAAGAACATTGTTTGATGATGTGAACCTTAAATTCACTCCAGGCAACTGCTACGGCGTTATCGGGGCCAATGGAGCTGGTAAGACGACTTTCCTTAAAATTCTCAGTGGTGAAATTTCTCCCACCGCTGGTCGCATCGATATCACTCCAGGCGAGAGACTTGCGATTCTCAAACAAAACCATTTTGCCCACGATGAAGAAGAAGTTCTTACGACAGTTATTTTGGGTCACTCAAGACTTGTCGAAATCATGAAAGAAAAAGATGCCTTGTACGCCAAGCCAGATTTTTCGGAAGATGACGGAGTTCGGACGGCAGAGCTAGAATCGGTTTTTGCCGAAATGAATGGCTGGGAAGCTGAGGCCAATGCTGCCTCACTTTTAGCGGGTCTAGGTATTAAAGAAAATCTTCATCAAAAGAAAATGAAAGAACTCACAGGGGGAGAAAAGGTAAAAGTCCTTTTGGCCCAGGCCCTTTTTGGTAAACCAGAAATCCTACTTCTCGATGAGCCTACCAACGATTTAGATCTTAAAGCGATTCAGTGGCTTGAAAACTTTATCATGGATCAACAGGACACTACCGTTTTGGTGGTTTCGCATGATCGACATTTTTTGAATAAAGTTTGTACCCATATCTGTGATATTGATTTTACTAAAATCAAGCTCTACGTCGGGAACTATGATTTCTGGTATAAATCATCTCAGCTTGCTCAAAGATTGATGTCTGATCAGAATAAAAAAGTCGAAGAGAAAATGAAGGACCTTAAAGAGTTCATTCAGCGCTTTTCTGCCAATGCTTCGAAATCTTCTCAGGCCACGTCTCGTAAAAAAATGCTCGATAAACTGACTCTGGATGATATTCAGCCTTCCACCCGTAAGTACCCATTCGTTGGATTTCGTGCTGACCGTGAAGCAGGGGATAACTTGGTTCGCGTTGAGGGTCTGACGTTTACTTTTGAAGGAAAGAAAATCCTTAACAATGTTTCCTTCACTGTTCGTAAAGGCCAAAAAGTGGTTTTCCTCGCCAAAAGTGAAGTGGTTACATCGGCGCTATTTAAAATTTTAATGGGTGAAGTTCAACCTGAAGCTGGCAAAGTTGAGTGGGGTATTACTACCACTCGCGCTCATCTTCCTAATGATAACTCAAGCTTCTTTAAAGATGCTTCCCTGGATCTTATTAACTGGCTTCGTCAGTACTCAAAAGATCAAACCGAAACATTCTTGCGCGGCTTTTTAGGGCGTATGCTCTTCTCAGGCGAAGAAGCACTCAAGAAATGTAACGTCTTATCGGGTGGAGAAAAAGTCCGGTGCATGCTTTCTAAAATGATGCTTTCTGGATCCAATGTCCTTTTAATGGAAAATCCTACTAACCATCTTGATCTAGAAACAATTACCGCTGTGAATGATGGTTTGATTGAGTTTAAGGGAACGTTGCTCTTTACCTCTCATGACCATGAGTTTGTTCAAACGATCGCAGACCGAGTCATCTCGATTGAGGACCGCGGAGTGCGTGACGAGGAATGTACTTACGACCATTTCTTGGGTCTGGACTAAAAACTCACCGCAGGATGCGCAGCTGGTCCTAGTCATTTAGAATTTTCTCCTGAATGCTTTAGTCATTCGAGGAGACCTGTTTGATACAATCCCTTTTTTTATTGATTACCCTCACTGCTTTTGCGGACTTTGATTGGCAAGGTCATCGCGGGGCCCGTGGGCTTTATCCTGAGAACACGATAAACGCCATGAAAGAGGCGATGAACTTTCCTGTGACCACGCTTGAAATGGATGTCGTCATTTCTAAAGATGCTCTGGTGGTAGTTAGTCATGAGCCTTGGATGAGTGAGGAGATTTGTCTCGACTCAAAAGGGCGTCCAGTCAAAGATCGCGCGGTAAACCTCTATGCATTGACCTATGAGCAAATTAATAAATTTGATTGCGGCATAAAAAAACATCCTCGCTTTCCCCAGCAAAAAAAAGTCAGCGAATTTAAACCCCTTTTGAGTGATCTGGTTGCGGCCCTTGAGCCATCAAAGTATCAATACAACATTGAAATAAAATCAACTCCTGAGGACGAACTGGCGGGCTTTCAGCCGGAGTATAAAAAGTTCACTGATCTAGTGATGGTGCAAATTTTAAAACTTCTACCCGCAAATCGTTTTAGTATCCAGAGTTTTGACTGGAGAGTTTTAAAATATCTTCATGAATCCTACCCTCAAATCAATTTAGTTGCTCTGCGGGAGACTCCTTACACTCCGGCCGATGTCTTTAAAGAGTTAGGATTTAATCCCGCGGTTTTTTCGCCTGATTGGACGATGC
The DNA here is from genome assembly GCA_947448095.1 of Bacteriovoracaceae bacterium. Classification (GTDB taxonomy): domain Bacteria; phylum Bdellovibrionota; class Bacteriovoracia; order Bacteriovoracales; family Bacteriovoracaceae; genus Peredibacter. Next base: position 5,225 of record CANFNN010000080.1, read on the forward strand.
TGACCAAAAAAGATATTGCAACTTTTCACTCTCAAAAAATAAAAGTCATTCCCTGGTCAGTGAATACAACTCCGGATATGAAAAAAATGATCCTGATGGGAGTGGATGGAATTATTACTGATTATCCCAATCTGATTATGGAAATCCCGCTTGAGACTTATCAGGGAGTGCCTGATTGTGAAAAGGGCTTCAACCGCTTTGAGCATCGTTGTGTGAAGATTCCCGCTCATGCTCTGGCCTCAAGAGAAAACCCAGGCTGGGTCTGTGATCAGGGCTATCTTCAGAAGAGAAATGCCTGCGTGAAAATCAAACTCCCTAAGCATGCCCATTTTGAAAGTGATGGTAAGACCTGGACCTGTAAAGAGGGCTTCAAGCGCTACCGGTATACCTGCAAGGCCCTTTCTCAATAGAATTAAGGGCTTATTAACAATTGCGCAACGTGTAATATGTTCCAAGCACCTTGAGAGTGGTTTGATAAAAGGCTATAACGCATAGCAATTAATCCAACCAAAGGTCTCTCAATGAAAAAGCTGCTCGTCTTCGCCTCTGTGATGATGATGTCCTCGGCCTATGCCGACAAATGGGACAAAAATAGTAATCCTAGTTATTTTGACGTCATTACTGGTGGGAAGATGAACTTCGAGATGCGGGATCTTCCTCTCTCTGCAAAACTTCAAGATGATCGTATGGGTTGGTCAGAGACCTTCTGGCCATCAAATGTCGGTGGGATTGCTTATCGTTGGAACAGCACTAACCCGATGCCTTTTCAATATAAGCTTAAGACTAAAGAAGAGCTGCTTAAAATGTCTGAGCGCGAACTCGATGAACTCTCTCCTGCTGAGTTGTATGATATCGCTCAAGGTGATTATAAATACTCATTAACTAAAAAAGTTCTCGGAACCTATTCAGAAAAAGACTTGTGGTGGGAAGGAATCTGTCACGGTTGGTCTCAAGCTGCTGCCAATTATCCAGAGCCTGATAAAACAGTTGTGACGAACAAAGACGGCATCAGAGTTCCATTTGGTGCTTCCGATGTGAAAGGCCTTCTGGCCATGCATGATGCTTATAATTCGAAAGGTATATACACTCGAGTGGGTGCTCGTTGTTCGGTTCCAGGAAAAGTCGCCGGGGAAGCGTTCCCTAAAGACGGCGACGCTCCAGTGCCATCGGCCAGTGATGCGAATCGTCCGGAGTGCTCGGATGTGAATGCTGGTGCTTTCCACATTGTTCTTACCAACATGATTGGTATTTACTCAAAAGGTTTTGTGGCCGATGTGGACCGCTTCAATGATGTTTGGAACCAACCTGTCGTGAGTTATGAATCAGTGATTTTAGGCGAGATGCCGCTTAAGGCAATTGATGTGAAAAATGGTGTGGTTAAAAAAATAAGAATCGCAACTGAAATGACTTACGGAGACGAGTTAGAATTTTATTCTCCTGAAGCTGTAGCAGAAGGGACTGTTGGATTTGTTTCAAAAGATCCTGTTACAGGGACTCCGGCGCAAACTCTTGGTTCAAGAAAATATGAATACGTTGTTGAGCTTGATTCAGCAGGGAAAATCATCGGTGGAACTTGGATTTCTGAAGGTCGTCCAGATATGCTTTGGATGAAGAAAAAAGATGTTAAGTTCCAAGATGGCAGATTTCCGCTTTCAGGTCTTAGTGCGATCTACAAACCAGTAAAAAGATAATTCATTCTTAGGGAGAGCTTGCTCTCCCTAACTCCATTTTTGCTTTCAGGTAGAGTTTAATGACCGTTCCTGTTTCTGACCGATCGTTTGATTCGATTTCAATCTTACCTTGATACATATCCATAAAATTTTTCATGATATGCATTCCAAAGCCTGAGCCAAGTTCGCCACTGGTACCAATTCTTGATGATCTCTTGTCGATATCAAAAAGGGACGCTATCAACGAAGCCGGAATCCCAATACCTTGGTCAGCAATCTCTATGACATGAAACTGATCATCATGCGGATACGCACGTATCGTGATCTTTGAATCAAGTGGCGAAAATTTAATTGCATTCGAAAGAGCATTTCCTAGAACTTGATTCTTAAAGCTGATGGGGTCTACCAAAACGCAGAAACCGCTGTACTGACCAGGATCAAAATCCAGCTGAATATTTTTTCGCTCCATTTCAGGAATATAGAGGGAGTGAAGATAATCGACAGCCTCATTCAAAGGATAGTAAATAAGTACTGGAGCAGCTTTCGCTTTTTTAAAAGTATAGATCTCCCTAACATTTTGTGTGAGTTCAAGCATGGCATTGGAAGCGCTAGTCGCAATTTTCAAGTCACGCTTTTTTTCATCATTAGCGAGATCATCCTTAGCAATTTCAAGACCGATTGAAATTCGTGCTAAAGGCCCAGCTAGATCATGGAACAAAACTCGAAAAAGACCTTCAATTCTTTGACTTTGCTCAGTCATTAATTTTTCTTTTGAATCATTCAAAAAAACTAAAACGTAGGTGATCGAGGTACTCAAAATAATCAATCCAAATACTATGCAAAGGCGGGATAAGAATTCTCCAAGAGGAGAAATAAGGTAAGGGAAAGCGTATCCACTAAGATCCAAGCCGAGGAAGACTGCTGCACAAACAAAAGCAACGATCCCCCAAAAAAGAGCGGCTTTTTTTCCAGCGATCACACCTGTCAGTAGAGGAAGGATACCGAACCAGATAAGAATAAAACTTTGGAATCCACCTGTGTAATAGGCAAACGTTCCCTGGTGAACTAGGCCAGCTCCAATCGTGATGCTTGAAATCAAAAAGACATTAGGACTCACTAAGTAAAGTAGCGGTGAAAGTAAGTGAATGAGGGAGCACAGAATACCCACAATTCCTGGCACAGGTGAAGAAATGGCGAAACAGGCGATAAAAGCGTAGGCCCACATGAGAATACTTGTCGTGATAACGACTGCTGCGTGACAATGGATGCGGCGGGGATCGAGGTCACTACTTGTCGCCTGATGCTTTGCGGCGTATCTGAATAAGTTGTTGTAAAGTTCAGTGATCTTCATTGAACAAGATATTAACAAAGGTAAGTGTAGCCGTCACCTTTATTCCAAAAGGAATATGTTTTCCTGTTTTCTAGAACACACTCTTTAATTTTACTTCACCAAGCACAGCTTCAATGGATTTTAAAAGTGTGTCTTGGTTGATCATATCTTTACCAAGAGAGTATTCCCTAGGGGTCAGAATCTTTTCCACTTTAACACTCAGTTTGTTAATTTTATTCACTACGCCGGCCGTATCAAGCTTTCTGACCTGAAAATCATAATCAACATGCAGATTTTCACCGTGCATGGAAAAAATCATACTCAGTGATTCTAAATTCGCCATATCTCTTGATGTGGGTGGGATGAGTTTGTACTCAACCCCATTTTTAGAACCCTTGTACTCTTTGAGCTTAAAGCGAAAAAAAGTATCCAAGAGACTGATGACTTTACCAAAAAGAGCTTTGGGTTCAATCTTGAGCATCAGGTGATTCTCAGAATGCTTTTTCCCGTAAGTTAAATAGTAGCTGGCTTTTTTATCCGTAACTGGGCAATTGGTAGGTAAGGCGAGTGAGAAAGGTAGCTCTTTTTGCTCTTGAGGGCCTAACTCAATGGCGGTGAACAGTGCTTTCGCATCAAATTTCATGGCTCCTTCGGTTTTTGCATGAACTTTTTTAATATCAGCAAAAGCAATCGCGACTCCTGCCTCACTTAAGTCGACAGGATCAGCGCCATGATTTTTTAAACGTAATATACCATTGATCTGTTCACCTTGAGTCCAAGACTCTTTGTCAGTTTCAATGTTCCACTCTAGAGGCTTACTAAAAAATGTACCTTTCATAACTTATTTCGGAAGTTCACAATTTGATCTTGAAAGATCAAATTTGAAATCTGGACTGAGACATGTATAAACGTTGAAAGTTTGTTGCCCATAACGAACGCCCTTTTGAGAAAAGACATTTCCGTTAGCACTTACTTCACACGGGTTATTCAATGAACACTCTTCGCCTGACTCATTCGATGTGTTGTTGATTCCAATTACTTTCTTTTCGCCTTTAGCAATTAAAGGAGAGCCAGAAGTTCCGCCGATAGTGTCGCAGCCTTCAGTGTAGCGAACTGAATCTGTCCAAGTCCATTGACCTTCTTTAATTTGGAAAACAAAGTTATCAATCGCGCATGAATAGCCGCGGTCCCAGTAACCAGAGATGATTTCAATGGGCTGACCGATTGTTGGGCGAAATGAATCTAGGACAAAAGGACGAACCTTGGTAGCGCTTGTGATTTCGGCATAAGACTTATCTAGCTCATAAAAAGCCACATCAGTGTTAGTCATTGTCGCGTAAAGAATTTTAGTGGTTTTAATTGGAAAGAGTTTCATTTTCTTATCAAAAATTTTCATCTCGCGGGCCAGAGGTTTATTCACCCAAACTTCACCGGGAGTTAAGTAGCCACCTGGTTTTTGAATGCAGTGACCATTTGTCATAACAACAGCTTTAGCCGTTGTAGGCATACCGCTAAAGATAACCAGAGAGCCAGAACAGTTAGAAAGTTTAACGATACCTTCAAAGTCATATTCATCAGCATTCGTTAGCTGCTTTGATTTTAAGCTATTAACAGCAAGAGCATCAAAGGGCGCAACGGGAATAGCGAATGTAGCAGTTGAAATAAGGGTTAAGGCGATCACGAAAAATGCTTTCATGGGATGTCCTCCTCTAAGGAATAAGGGATAGGATTTATCAGAGGAGGGGTAGTTTTGTCCCTGACTGTAAGGTTTTTTGAGAATTTACTTGAATATAAATTAAGTTTAACCTCTAAGCCTCAGAGGGTAGTATTTTTGAATGATAGAAAGTAGTGACCCCTTGATAGAGACCGTATTCAATATCCTGATTGGGTTCATAGTATTTAAAATTCTCATTTACCTCTCCTTGATCTTTGTTAAGAGAAATCGAACAAATAAGCTGCTGGCCACTTTTTGGACCTTAATGCTGGTTGGGTCGATTC
>CANFNN010000081.1 GCA_947448095.1 Bacteriovoracaceae bacterium
CGAAGCCTCTCTGGTCCCATAGGCCCAATTAATATAATTCAACTCTACAAACACTTTTGACCCAAATCTTGCCCAAAAGTTCTGGTACGTAATATTGGACTGCGGACTTAAGAAGCCTCCCAAGCTGAATTTAGAATTTTCCAACCCAAAGGGATGATGCATCGTAAGCTCAATGCCTTGCGGGAATATAATTTGAGTAAAGGCATCGTCATGATGATTAAACTGATAGGTCAAAGCTTGAAACCCAATTAATGAAGAAATGACTAAGCGGTCATCATAAAACTTTCCTAAATCAGATCCCAAATACATTCCAGCATGATTAAAAATAGAATTTTTCATCACTAGGGCCTCAAAGAATTTGAGAGAATGGATGTTATTTAAATAATAATTTCCATAGAGCATTACTGAAGGCAAAATTTCCGATGTTTGATCTTTTTCACCTTTTGAGTTTTTGTAGGCATAGGGACCAAAAGCAGCTGACATTCTAAGACGATGCAGTCTTTTGGGAAAATTTACTTTAAAATAAATTTCTTTTCTAGCACCAGAATCATTTAAAACGAGAACCCTTGCTTCTCTTCCTTCTGAAAAGGAAATAACATAGGGACCTGGGTGCAAATCAAGAGTTTTATATTCACTAGAGATCCAATTTACATTCAATGTAGGCACCACGACCCCGCCAATGTTCTCTCTTAACAGTTCACAACCAAGGCTTAAAAACTCCCCATCAAAACCAGATATTTGTAAGTTATAACCACTACAAGAAAAATCGATGAGGACTGTTTTATTTTTCAGTTCATCTGAAAAACTACTAACACCTATTTCTCCTACTTTGGTTCCCTCGTGGAAAACATCAATTCTTGATGGGTCAAATACTGAAAAGTCTAAATCAGTGAATTCATCGGCACCATTAATTTGAGGTAAATAGGTTACGCCTTTATAGAAATAATGAAGATGAGCTTTCTTATTGTTTTGAGTTTTAAGTCTAATTTTCAGGTAGGGAAGTAGTAAGTTTTGCTTGGTGCGCTCCCATTTAATCTTTCCAATAAAGGTAGCGTCTAAGTTTGGTGTGGTATTAATAATTTTAAAGTTTTTGCTGGTAATCTTTAAAAGTTTATCTTCACGATTAATAAGGGGAATTGGCAAAAAATTCTGATTCGCGTGAGAAATTTTTGTGAAATAAAATAAACTACAGAGACAAAAAATGAATGTTTTTATTTTCATGATATGATTTCAGCACAAAAAACTGCTCCAAGACACTAATATTGCACAAAATGATGCAGATATATTTAATATCCATGGCCTTCCATCTGCTTTTCTATATACTGCAAATATTCAGGTTTGTTTTTTTTCAGCTTAGACGTTCATACCTCTTCCCTTAAAATTCCATCCTTAAATTTAAATTATAAAAAAGTGTTTCGATACAATCACTGTAGCGAACTTCATTGGAGAATATTATGAGTACAAAAATTTACGTCGGTAACCTTGGTTACACAGTTGCCGATAATACACTGTCAGAGAAATTTGCACAGTTTGGAACAGTTCAATCAGCAAAAGTCATCATGGACCGTGATACTAATAGAAGTAAAGGATTTGGCTTTGTTGAAATGTCTACAAGTGCAGAAGCTGCTAAAGCTATCACTTCACTTAACGGAACAGATTTTGGCGGTCGCCAAATGAATGTTACTGAAGCTAAGCCTATGGTTCCGCGTGATAACAAGCGTTACTAAGATCTAGTTTTTTTCCGAGGGAGAATATTGGTTTACTAATATTCTCTCGTTTTTTTATTTCGCTGAGATTCTCTTTTAAATCCATTTAAATAAATTTCGTCACCATTCGCAGACCATCATAAAAATTTCAGCTAAGTCATAAGTTTAATCAGAATTATTCAGGGATATTTTTTACAAAAAAAAAGAGCCGCAAAAAAGCAGCTCTCTTAATATTCGTAATAAATGGCGGAGACGATGAGATTCGAACTCATGGATCAGTTTCCTGATCGTACCCTTAGCAAGGGTGTGGTTTAAGCCACTCACCCACGTCTCCGTTATTTGGCTTAGAAACACTTACCAAGATCTCAATGTAAAAAGTGGCGGAGGACTAGGGATTCGAACCCCAGGAAGGCGTTAACCCTCGGCAGTTTTCAAAACTGCTGCCTTAAACCGCTCGGCCAGTCCTCCACTACAGGAGAATAAATATAAAGAAATTCTGAAAAAAAGACAATGTCTATTTACGTATCTCTTGCATTCCACCCATATAAGGCCAAAGTGCCTGAGGAATTTGAACGGATCCGTCTTTTTGCTGGTAGTTTTCCAGGATTGCCACCACTGTACGTCCCACGGCCAGTCCAGAACCGTTAAGCGTGTGAGCAAACTCAAGCTTCCCGTCTTTGTTACGGAACCGAATATTGGCCCTTCTGGCCTGAAACTCACCACAATTTGAAATCGAAGAAATTTCTCGATATTTATTCTGACTCGGCACCCAAACTTCAAGATCGATTGTATTTTGCGATGCAAAACCCATGTCTCCTGTACACAATCTTAGGGCACGGTAGGGGAGATTTAATTTTTCAAGTATCTCGCAAGAGCTATCAATCATCTTTTGATGAATTTCTTGAGACTGAGAAGGTGAGCATATCGAGACCATTTCAACTTTATTAAACTGATGCATACGAATAAGGCCTTTCACGTCTTTTCCATGCGAGCCGGCTTCAGAACGAAAACATGGTGAATAGGCGGCATACAAAATGGGAAATTCTGATTCTTCAATGATTTGCTCGCGCTTGATATTCGTCAGAGTCACTTCAGAAGTAGGGATAAGGTACCATGGTTGCTCAGAATGAAGCTTAAAGAGTTGATCTTCAAACTTGGGAAGGTTTCCAGTACCAATGAGAGATCTTTCATGAGCAATGAAAGGAGTGATCATTTCCATAAAGCCTTTTGAGCCCTGGTGATCCAGCATAAAATTGATAAGCGCGCGTTCTAATTTTGCAATACCAGCTTTATAGACGACAAACCTAGCGCCGGTGATTCTAGCACCTGCTTCAAAATCCAACATTCCAAGTTTCTCTCCGATATCCGCATGGTCAACAGGGGTGAAGTCGAAAACTCTTGGTATCCCCCATCGTTTGGCCTCAACGTTTTCTTCTTCCGATTTTCCAACAGGAACACTATTGTCCGGAAGATTAGGGATATTTAAAAGAATGTTGGTTTGTTTGAGTTGAACCTCGTCAAGTTCACTAGCTTCTTTTTCCATAAGTGCTTTCAAAGAGGCAACTTGATTCATTAATTCAGCAGCATCCTGCTTCGTTTTTTTAAGCTCTCCAATTTCACGCGAAAGCTTATTTAGTTCAGCCTTTTTCGATTCAGAGGAAGTAATTAAAATTTTTCTTTGTTTATTAAGTTCAAGAATTTCTGACAAGATTGATGTATCAAAATTTCTATTTCCTAAACTTAATTTAATAGATTCAAAGTCATTTTCGATTTTTTTAATGTCTAACATAAAATACCTATTGCATGAGATTAATATAGGACTGAATTTGGTTCTTATCAACTGCTTCAGGGTTCATTTCAAGATACAATTTATAGGATTCTACGGCAAGTCCACCTTGACCTAGGAGACGATAAACATCTCCAATTTTTCTATGAATAACTGGCTCATCACCTTTTTGAATCATTGCCCTTTTATAAAGATCTAGGGCAAGGTCGAAGTTATTTCTCTTGGTACTGATATCGGCCAGACCAATTAATGATTCATAAGCTTTAGGATTAATTTTTTGAGATTTTTTAAAAAGGTTTTCCGCTAAAACTAAATCACCTTTTTCTGCGTGAATCTGCGCCATCAGAGTAAGATCAGCGTCATTGTCACCATTAGATTTAAGATCGGCTTCAACTTCCTTTAGGGCGCCATCATAGTCTTTACTAAGATATTTTATCTTTGCTATGTAGTACTGAACCTTTGGATAGGTTTCAAGCTTATCCTGGATTCGCTTAAACCATTTGGCAGCCTCTACTAGCTTACCATTTTCATATAAAACACGACCTGCAGTCATCATCGATTCTAATTCTCCAGGCTCAATGGCCAGAAGATTTTCTACCAATTCAGGAATCTCATTAAATCGCTCGTCTAAAAGGGCTGCCTTAATTAAGAATTCATATAGAGATTTATCTCTGACTGGCATTTTTTCTAACTTTTCTTTATACGCCTGAAAGTCTTTAATTTTTCCAGCGCGGTAATAGAAGACAGCTATTTCAGATAGAACTTTTGGATTTTCTCCGAATTCATCAAGCAGTCCTAAAAGATAGCCAATAGCTGAGAGATCATCTTGTTGCTCGTAAATTACTTTGGCGTAGGCAATTCTGTAATCAGCATTAATGGGATCAAGTTCCATACACTTGTTCAGCAGTACACGAGCAGCATCGAAATTGGCCCTTTTGATTATAAGTTCTGCTAAAAGGAAGATATCCCGATCATTGAGAGGGTTCATATTGATAGAATTTCTTAGCCAAGAGATGGCCTGTAAAGAGTCACCCATTTTAATGTAGAGACGACCATTTGCCGATGCAAATTCAAAGCTATTCTTTAAATCAGTTCCAGAGAGAACACCAATTCTATTTTTAGCATCATTAAATTTATATGTTTCTATATAGGCATCAATTAGAGCGAGATTTATATTTTTATCGTCAGGATATTTTTTGTTTAATTCTTCCAACGTTTGTAGTGCTTGTTTAGGAAGACCTAATCTTAATTGAACTTTTGCTAAAAACAATTCTGAAGGTATATGTCCTGGCAGCTCATCGGTCGCTTTAGCTGCTGCACTCATGGCTAATTCATAATTTCTCTTATCAAAAAATTCTTGAGCTTGCATGAGAAGTTTTATCGCTTTAGATTCCGCAATTAAATGATCAGTAGGATTTTTGGGGTCATCAGAAGTTGAAAGGTCAGCAAGCTTCATCCTCAATTCATACGAATCATCGATCTCTAGAGACTTGTTAAAAAATGCCGTGGCGGTTTTTACATCACCTCCATGGGCCAAGAGTAGTCCTTTCAACTCCAGAAATTTAGCCCGTGTTAAATCATTGTTTTCTAGACTGAGATTTTCGGCAGCGTCCAATAATGGTTCCGCTTCTTTGAATTTTTTTTCTTTAATTAATAAATCCGCTTTACGTAAGTAAAAACCGACCACTTTGGGATATTTTTTTATGGCCTCGTCAATATACTCAAGACCTTTTTCATTTTCTTGATTCAATAAAGAATAATCAATAAGTGCTTGATAGACATATTTATTTTTTTGAGGAGCTTTCTCAAGAGGGATTTTAAATTGTTTTGCCAAATCGAGCTTGCCCGTTTTTAATAACGTGGCCAAATAGACAGCAAAAAGATCTTCTGTGACATTTTGTGGATACAATTTTAAATATTTTGAAACAACGTCCGCTGCAGCATCAAATTTATTAATACTCATATAAAAAAGATTCAACCCAATGACACCATCTGGATTTTTTGCCAAAAATGGACGTTTTGCTTGGATGAGATTAAATACAATTTGGGCGTCACCCATTTTGTCCTCTCTTGAATACTTTAGTTGCTCAGCATAATCACGTACTAATAATGAAACAGCTTCCTCGCTATCGATATTATTTTCATAACTACTTTTAAATAACATACCGGCTTTTATAAGGCTTATGTAGTCACCTGCGGAGAAAAGAACGCGCCCTTTTTCTAGTTCAATTTTTGCTCTCTTAGGATCTGCTTTATCAAAAGGCACTGGAAATTCAACAACCGGCTCCAAATGACTAAACGGGGGCTTTGTTGATTTCTCTTCACTTGGAAATAAAAAAGCATAAAGAATTGCAGCAATAGCAAAAATAGAAATTATTTTAATTTTTTTCTTTTTTGACTCTGATTCAATACTTTCATCATCTTCACTGTTTTCTTGATTTTCTTCAGCTTCTTGCTTTTTTTTCTTTTTTTTAATTTCTCTAATTTCTAAATCAATTTTTTTTTCTTCTTCATTTGCGGCGATCATTAATTCAGAATTACTTCTATCCAATTGAAACATTTGCGTTGATTCGTCCGCCTCAATCAATTTCTGAGCTTCGCTAATTCTTCTTTTCTCTTCGATTTCTTGGAGATTCTTTTCTTCGTCTGCAATTTTTTTAGCTTCTTGGTTTTTTACTTCTTTTCTAATTCTTTCAAGATCCTTTTGGGCAACAGGATTTAACGCCGTTTTATCACCAGTTTCTTCTATTGGCCCAAGAACCTCAGGTATCTTTTTTTCGGGCTTCGGTATCTCAATTTTTGGCGCGGGTGGTTTAGGAGCCTCTTTAATGGATAGCTGAATAGTTTCAGTTAACTCTGTTTTAGGTTCATGCTGAAGTAGGTCTATCTTATCAATTTCTTTTTCATTTTTTTGATTTCGAAGTTTTGTTAAATCAATAACAAACGTTTCTTCTTTCATTTCATTAGTCGTAACGACAGTCTTTTGCTGATCCATCAATTCTGAATAAAAATCAAAACTTGAAATGGGGGACCAGTCTCCAGTTGGGAAAATTTGTGCTTCCTCATCTCCCTGGATATGACCCTTGGCCTTCAACTCATGGAGTTGACTCTTTATGAATGGACCTATGACCCGCGCATTTTTAAGGCGGATGCGATATTTCGTCATTGGTATATTATAGGTGATTTTAAGGATTTAGGTGGGAAAACGATGGGGTGCTAAAGCACCCCATTAAATTACTTGGTAAAGAGAACAGCATTGCCAGAAATAATCATGACTTTTTCCCAGAAGATTCCAAGGAACAGAACGGGAATAAAAAGGGCGATGATGACAGCTTGATTTGCAGGGGTAAAACCTAAAACTTTAACTTCCCCGTCAGATTGTCCAAAGATCATGGTTTTGGCCAACTTCATATAATAGTAAAGCGCAATAACTGAGTTAATTGCTGCTACAATTGCAATTCCGTAAAGCTTCTTCTCAATCACTACAGAGAAGATATTGAATTTTGCTACAAAACCGCTAAAAGGTGGCATACCAGCTAAGGAGAATAGAACACCGGCCATAATAATCGCCATGGTAGGGTGTTTGTAGATTAATCCCTTAAATACGTCATAAGAATCAGACCCATACATATCCGAGAGATGCGAAGTGATATAGAACGCAATGAGCGTCATGAACATGTATACGATTCCGTAAAAAAGAATCGCGCGAACACCTTCACCATTCAAAGTTACTACGCCCAAAATCATCAATCCAACGTGGCCGATAGATGAAAATGCTAAAAGTCGTTTTACTGAACTTTGTCCAATAGCAGTTACATTTCCAACCGTCATAGTCATGGCAGAAATAACAAGCATTAACCCAACCCAAGAGACATTTAGGGCCGAATTGCTTGTGAAGAAAATAAATGAAACCCTTAAAAGAGCTGCCATACCAGCCATTTTAGGCACAATGGCAAAAAATGCTGTAACTGGAATAGGGGATCCTTGATAAACATCTGGTGTCCACATATGAAATGGAAAAACCGAGATTTTGTATCCAATACCAACAAAAAACAGCATGAAAGAAATTAACACCACAAGAAGATTAGTTCCTTCAAGGGCCGGTAGCTTAGTCGCCATTTCCACAAATTGAATGGAGCCAAGAACTCCATACAAATGACTTATTCCATAGAGTGCAACACCAGCTGAGAGACCACCATAAAGAACATACTTTAAGCCAGCTTCTGTGGATGTAGATTCGTCTCTTTTTAACGTACTCATAACGTAAGACAATATAGAGAGAGTTTCTAACCCAAGATAAAGTGTCAGCATGTTATTAGCTGAGGCAAGTAGCATTCCGCCGATCAATACTCCAACTGCCATAATAGCAAATTCAGACTTAAGGTTTGGATAAATATCTTTTGACGAAAAGCTTAGATATATCGCACCCATAGTTCCGAGAACCATAATGATCTTAATTAGCGTACTAAACGGATCAATGGTGATTGCGTTGTGGAAAATATAAAGCGGAGCCTCACCCAAATTTTGGATAAGAAAGAATAAACAGACAGAAAGCATTGCGAGTGCGTAGCCAATAATTTTGCCGCGGCTAGCGTATTCTTCTTTTACTGCAGATTCAGCTACCAATAATGTGGTCATCAATACAACGCAGACGACCTCTGGTATGTAATAACTTAAAAATCCAAAAAGCTGCTGTATCACAAAAACCTCGTTTAGAATTTCGCCATCAGATCAACAAGTTGACCTACTGATGCTTTCATTACGTTCAAAAGTGGGCTTGGAAAGATACCAAACACAACCACGCAAATACACAAAGGGATCATATAAAATACTTCACGAGCATTCATGTCCTCATATTTTTCGGTCGAAGGATTTACTTCGCCGAAGAACATACGTTTGAACATCCAAAGTAAGTAAGCAGCACCAATTAATAGACCAACCACTGCAATTACAGTGATCGTAGTAAATTTCTGATAAATTCCCAGGAATATAAGGGCTTCAGAAATGAATCCTGAAAGACCTGGAAGTCCTAAAGAAGCAAACATCCCAATAATGAATACGACTGTGTATTTTGGTAGTTTAGTAGAAAGACCGCCGTAACCTTTTGATCCATCCGGCTTAACAATCCAGCGGTGGTGAGAACGTTCATAGAGAATTCCCACAAGTAAGAACATCATGGCAGTAGAAGTACCATGGTTAAACATTTGAAGAACGGCTCCATTCATACCTTGAACAGTCATGGCAGAAAGTCCGAGCATCACAAAGCCCATGTGAGAAACAGAAGAATAGGCAATGAGTTTTTTCATATCATCTTGGGCCATAGCACAGAAGGCACCATAGATTACTGAAATGAGTCCTAACCAAGCAATGATCGTTGAAGAATCAACCGCAGCTTTAGGAAAAATAGGAAAAGCAATTCTTAAGAAACCATAAGTTCCCATTTTAAGAAGAACACCAGCAAGGATTACTGAAACTGCTGTAGGGGCTTGTACGTGAGCGTGCGGCAACCATGTATGAAATGGAAAAACGGGAACTTTAATTGCAAAGCCTAAGAACATGAACCAGAAAAAGAGATGCTCAAATGAAAAAGTGTGACCAAAGATTGTCACTGTTTCATTTACGTATTTACCACCTTGGTGGGCGAGAATGCTAAACGAGTCAACACCTTTACCTGAAGCGTAGTAGAGAGCAATGATACCGACCAACATAAAAATTGAACCAAAGAAAGTATAGAGAAAGAATTTAATAGCAGCGTATTCTCTGTTTTCTCCGCCCCAAATCCCAATCAAGAAAAACATTGGAAGAAGCATTACTTCCCAATAAACATAGAAGAGGAAAAAATCTAGAGAGAAAAACACACCAAAAACTGATGATTGTAGCATCAATAATAAAGCGAAATAAGCTTTCACATTTTTTGTCACTGTCCAAGAGGACAAGGTACAAATAAAAAAGAGGAGGGCATTCAGGAAAGTCATCAGCATTGTTATGCCATCAATCCCGATGTGATAATTGATGTGAAATTGTTCAATCCAAGGAAACTTCACCACGAATTGCATAGCAGCTGTTGAAGTATCGAACTTCGAATAAAGCACAACTGATAGTATCAGCGTGATTGTAGTCGTTAACAAAGTTACCCAGCGGATAACGTTGTCTTTAGCATTTGGAATTGCCACAACTGCAACTGCTCCAATAATCGGTAACCATAAAATCCAATTAAGTATTCCGTTCACAACGAACCTCTCTCTATAAAAAAAACAAACTAAATATTTATCGTCCAAATGTAACTAGCAAGAACCATGATCAACATAATGAAATAAAACTGTATTTTTCCGGACTGCACTATTCTTAAAACCAAATTGAATAGATTTACGGCAACACCAGTTCCATCAACTCCAATTGCATCAACCACTACGTTATCAAACCACTTCGCTGACTTAAAAATTACTCGGTTAATAGCGGCCCAACCGTCGACGGCAAATCGGTCATAAACACCCATGTCAAACCAAGCCAGGCCACGGTTTAAATTGAGTAGACCCTTTTTAATTAAAACATCGACATAAAAACTATCGAAGTAGTATTTGTTTTTTAAGGTTGTCGTATAGCCTGCAAACATTTCGGCCCATGGTTTGACCGATTTCTTGATATACATAAGGTAGGCTAAAAAGATTCCAGAGAAAGCGATAAAAATTGAAAGTAGTGCACCAATAGTA